>JAYTNY010000509.1:0-3542 GCA_043748055.1 Roseobacter sp. | reverse complement strand
CCCTGTTAGCGCAGCGACGGGGTCGGGGGTTCCGGGGGTTACTTCAGCTTTATCACCAACGGCAAGTAAGCCTGCGGCGGCAGCAGCAACTTCACCGTTGTGGTTTTCACCACTGGCCCAGCGCCGTTGCTGGCTGTCAGCGTCACCAGTTGCGTGCCACTTGGAAACGGATACAGGTTAAACGTATGCGAGACCACAACCCCGGAGCCAAATGTGCCATCGCCAAACTGCCACACATAGTTGGGGTTGCTGCCGCCCGTAACCGTAGCCGTAAAGACCACCGGCTTGTACAGCACCTGCGGGCTGCTGTTGGCCGCCGACACACCGGTCAGCGCAGTGTCGGCCTCGTAGCTCGCTACCACGTTGGCGTTGCCCGCCGCCAGGCTGACGAAGGCTGTGTTTACGCCATTTACCAACTCGATCGCGTAGGGCGTGGCAGGCCCGCCATCAATTGAAACCGTCTTCAAACTGTTGCCCGCATGCACCAATGGAATCATCATCGTCAGCGCCAGACCCGGCGTAGTGGTCGCCACCACGCCAAAGGTCAGCTTGGCGGTGGCGGTGTCCCAGACCACGTTGGTGAACTGCGCATCGTGGCGTGCTTCGGTGAACGCCGCCCAACGGCCGGCATTCAAGATGGGCACGCTGTTGCTGTTGGCATAGGCCAGACATTGATCCAGCCAACTCTGCACCTCTTTATAAAAATACACGTTTTGCAAATCGATCGTTACCACGCCATAGTCTTTGGCAATGCTGGCGTCAATCGCTTGCTTGCATAGGGCGACTGCTGCGTTCACCTCAAGCCCTTCGTAACCAAACTCGTTAATAATGCTAAGCAGTTGAATATCCACGAGTTGGGTGAGTTGCTGAAAGACCGGCACAATCGTTCCATCTGTCTTGACAAACCGCATGGGCAGCCCGCTGCCAGTCAAATAGCCATGCGGCCAACTGCCGTCGGGTTTGCGCAACCAGCGGCCCACGTTGGCGTAATTCAGGTCCATTTTTAGGCCATTAGCCGCTGCCAGTTCGGCACCGCCGCTCCAACCCTTCCAACTGAAGTCGTAACTGCGCACGGCAACGGTGGGGGTGATGGACTGGTAGCTGGCTGGGTCGGAGTACCACTGGCGCAATTTGGTAAACCCTTCGTCCAAATTTGAAATATCCAAGCCAACGGTAACAAGGTCATCCAGATAACCGATGGGCAAAATGCCAATTTCGTGCCCACGCGAAACAAGCTGCGTTGCAGTGACAGGCGGCAAGTTTCCGCTGAAGTAAGCCATAAAAATGGTGGCCGTGCCGCCATACTTTTCGGCCATTTGTGTTAGGTCAAGCAAACCTTGCGTGGTTCCATTGGCATTGTTTGATGTGAGCACCACCTGGCTGCGCGCACCTTTGGGGAAGTACCAAAACTGCGGCAGCGGCACCTGTGCGCTGGCTAGATAGCGCACCAGCCGCGCAAATAAACGCTGCTGCACATCGGCCTGCGGAATGCTCATGCGCTCGCGGTCTAACCACAACGTGGCCGTGGTGCCAACCGTCTGGAACAGATCGGGCACGTTAATAATTGGAAACGTATTGGTAGGCGCATTCCAAAAATTGCCGTCTATGTTCTGGTCGGCGTTGGCGGGGTTGCCCTGCCGCGTGTAAGCCACGTTGCGCCCCAGATCGTACAAAAATGCGGCGGCTTTGCCCGAACCTGCATTCGAGAGCACCACCGCCGGAAAGCTAGTGGCGGTATTGCCATTGCTATACAACGTGGCAACCGCCGTTGCCAAACTGGGGTTGGTGATTGGGTATGTGTCCGTCGCCCCGTGAATCTGCAAAGCCTCGTCTGGGAAGCCAATGCCCGCTGCAAACCCATCCAGAATAGACCCGGAGTTGATGCGCACATAGCCGTTGTTTACGGCCCCGGCAGCCGTGCCCAGGCTAAACAAGCCTTTGATCTGCGCATCCGGCTTCATTGCCAACAAGCGCCCGCCACCGCTTACATAGGTGGTCAACAGCGTGGCTTGTGGCGCGGTCAACGCGGTCTCGGCCAAAACGGTCACGGCGTGTTCGGTCAAGTCCGTTGCCGTTAAGGCCGAGAGCGTCACCACATCAAAAGTGTTCAGCCCCTCGGCCCGCAAAATCTCGGCCAAGTAATCGCCAAATGGTGCAGCCACTGTGTTATTCGTCACCAACAAAATTTTGTTGGCGGCCAGGGCCGGTACTTGCGGCGCAAGTGGCTCTTTTGCGGGCACCGCTGCCCATGTTGTCGTGACGCTATTCGCAACCAGCGTGGCCCCGAGCAGGGCCGCGCAAGCGCCGCGCCAAATCTGATTTCTCATGTCTACCTTCCTCCTGATTTCCCTCTAAATTTCCCTCAAATATTCAGCAACGCCCGCACAATACGCTCGCTGGCATGACCATCGCCATACGGATTAACCGCACGCGCCATGTTAGCGTATTCAGCCGCATCGTCGAGCAGTCGCCGCGTCCAAGTCACGATCTGTTTTCTGTCTGCGCCCACCAGCCGCACCGTGCCCGCCGTCACCGCTTCGGGCCGCTCAGTGGTCTCGCGCAGCACCAGCACCGGCTTGCCCAACCCCGGCGCTTCTTCCTGAATGCCGCCGGAATCTGTAATCACCAACGTGGCGCGCTTCATCAAATACACCAGCGGCAAATAATCCAAAGGCTCGGTCAGCGTCAGGTTCGGCACATCCGCCAGCAGGCGTTTTGCCACGCGTTGCACATTGGGGTTGAGGTGAACTGGGTAGACCAAATGCACGCCTCGTGCATCATGCACATCGCTTGGATACGCCTCCGCAATCTCGCGCAGCGCCGCACAAATTTCCTCTAAAGGCGCGCCATGGTTCTCGCGGCGGTGGGCCGTCACCAGAATCAGTCGCTTGTCCCACGGCACATCCTTCAGCGGGCCGGTGCTGGCGTCATAGGGCATCTCGGCGGCCAGGTTTAGCGCGTCAATCACGCTGTTGCCGGTCACGCGGATGCTGGCATCTGGCACGCCCTCGCGCAGCAAATTTTGCCGCGAGACCTCGGTGGGGCAAAAGTGCAAATCGCAAATGCTGGTCGCAATCTTGCGGTTCACCTCTTCGGGGAACGGGTGATATTTATTCCAGGTGCGCAGCCCGGCCTCTACGTGGCCCACATTGATCTGGCGGTAAAACGCCGCCAGCGCTGCCGCCATCACCGTGGTGGTGTCGCCTTGCACCAACACCCAATCCGGTTTCACCTCGTCCAAAATCGGGTCCAGCCCCATCAACACATTGGCAGTAAGCTGCGCCAGCGTCTGGTTCGGCTGCATCACGTTCAAATCAAAATGTGGCTGCACGTTAAACAGTTGCAACACCTGGTCCAGCATCTGGCGGTGCTGCGCTGTCACGCACACCACCGATTCAATTTGGTCGGCGTGGTTTTCCAGCGCCTTCACAATCGGGGCCATTTTCACAGCCTCTGGGCGCGTGCCGAAGATAGAGAGAACTTTGAGCACAAAAATTTCCTGCTGCCCCTAGCAAAAGTCAGGCCATGACAAGCTCTTCTTG
>JAYTNY010000508.1:0-4487 GCA_043748055.1 Roseobacter sp. | reverse complement strand
GGGCGATATTGACCCACGCGGCGAGGTGCGCTACTGCTTCAGCATCTCGGACAAGGCGCTGGCGATTGGCGGCGGCGTTTTGGAGGCCGTGTTTACGATGCGGGATCGATGGCAGTAACTAACACATGCGGCTTTGTATGAGCCTGCACCTGAGCGCCTGCCGAGCCAGAAAGGTCGTCCGCGCAAGATTCTTGTAGACGGTGCCTAACAGGGCATCGTCGCTGCGATCTACAACCGATTTGACTGGACTCTGGATGTGACCAAGAAGCCTGAATAGGCTTTCTATACAGCCTCTTAACTAAGCTTCCTAGCTAAGCTACCTTCGGGAGTTGAACCCGAAACCTATCGCTTACGAAGTATTGCTCTACCGATTGAGCTAAGGTAGCGAAATAATTGCCTTGCGAGCGCGCAGTATACCCGACGGACTTTGCGGGTCAATCGGCCTTTGGTCGCTTCTTCAGTTGAAGGCGCTTGCGCCTGAGCTTCGCGTAAACGATGTCCTCGGCATCGTAAATCTTCATGTCCACGCGGTAAGCCTCGCTCACCTCAATGCCCTCAGCTCGCAGGTGTTCGCGCTGGCGGTCGGGCGCGTCGGCGGTGCTGCTGTTGCTGATGCGGCCCTGCGCATTAATCACGCGCCACCACGGCACTTTTGCGCCTGCCTTCAGCGCAAACATGGCATAGCCCACCACGCGCTGCGCCCCAAGCCGCCCGCATTGGCGCGCCACCCCGGCATAGCTCATCACCCGGCCTTTGGGGATGAGTTTGACGACGGCGTAGATTTGTTGAAAGTCGAGAGTCATATTAGCTATTGGCTATTGGTTATTGGCTGCGAACTATGGAGGAGTGCGCCCAGAACAGTGCCGTAGCCCGGGGTGGGGGCAATCCGAATATCTGCGCCGTAGTAACCGGCAACGGTGGTTAGCACCTTGCCCACGCTCGGCATATCGGCCAGGTGGCCGATGACGACGATGCGATCCAGCTTCTCGGCGCGGGCGGCGTTGATGGCGATGACGGCGATGACTTGGCCCACCAGACAGACGAGACCCGCCGCCAAATCCTCGCGCGATGCCTGTTCATTGAACCCAGCGCGGGCCAGCTTGCCAAAGTTCACCGCATTTGCATCGGCAGGCAGCGAACCAATGGCTCCACCGGCTGCCTCAATCAAGGTCAAATCAACCTGGTTGGAATCGCCTTGCTCGGCCAACGTATTTATTTCTTGCGGGTCGGTTGTGCCGATGAGCAGCCGCGCCAGCCCTTGCAATGTGCCACCGCCCACCGCGCTGCCGGTTACATGCTTGCTCTCTGCGCCGCCGTCGCGTCCGCTGCTGCGGGCCGCAATCATCGCCGTGCCGCTGCCTGCGCTCACAATTAAGGCTTCATCCAACTCAGCCAAATACAAACCACCGCGCCCAATCGCAGCCACCTCGCTCACCTTCACCACGCTGGCCTGCTCAAACTGATCAGGCAGCAACTGAGCTTGGCCGCCCGTGACGCAGAGCAGCGCCACATCGTCGGGCGCAATTCCCATCCCCCCCAGCACGCGCCGTGCTTCGCCCACACTGGCGTTGCCCTGGCGCGGCACGCTGAACAACGTGGGCGGGCCATGCGGCTGCGCCACCGCCACCTTTATGTTGGACATGCCAAAGTCTATTGCCACACGTTTTGAGGTCATGCCTCAGACTTTACCAATCTTTACCAACATTCTGAGAGACAATCGCGGTCATCATGGATTTACTTCTCCTCCTCAAAGCTATTCTCATGGGCATCATCGAGGGCCTCACCGAATTTCTGCCCATTTCCTCCACCGGTCACCTCATCATTTTCGGCAAGCTGCTGGCGTTCGAGCAAGCTATCGGCGGCAAAGAGCTGGCCGACACCTTTGAGGTCTTTATTCAACTCGGGGCGATTCTTGCCGTCGTCGTCTACTTCGCCCGCGACCTCATCAGCCAAGTGCAACGCGCCCTGCAAGGGGATAAGCCCGCACGCATGTTGCTGCTCAATGTGCTAATCGCGTTTGTGCCCGCCGCTGCTGTTGGCTTCCTCCTTCGCAAGCCCATCAAGGCCTATCTCTTCAGCCCCATCAGCGTGGCGTTAGCCATGATCGTCGGCGGCATCATCATCCTGATTGTGGAACGCATGACCCACCGCAACGAGACACAACAACTGGAGGCCGTGAACACGAAGCAGGCCCTCGGCATCGGCATCGCCCAAATTGCTGCGCTGTGGTCGGGTATGTCGCGTTCGGCGTCCACGCTGGTGGGTGGCTTGTTGGCGGGCCTCGACCGGCCCACCGCGCTACGTTTCTCGTTCTATCTCAGCATTCCCACACTGGCTGTTGCCAGTTTGTTTGATCTGGTGCAGAGCCGCGATTACCTGACCGGCGCGGCCTTGCCTGCGTTTGGTGTGGGTCTGGTTGTGTCTTTCGTCGTGGCGCTAGTTGTCATCAAGTTTTTTCTGGGCTACGTGGCACGGCGCAATCTGGTGCCGTTTGCGTGGTATCGCATTGTGGCAGGGGTTGTAGTCCTCGCTTATTTTGCTTTCGCAAGTTAACACTTAGCGAACCCATCCTCCCGAAAGTTGCTCCAAAGAGATTGATTCGTGCAAGTTCAGCCTTCGGGATGAAAGGGGTTACTCGCTTTGCAAGTCAACCCTCCAATCATTAGAGCCATCACGCGGAAAGTCACCCAACACCGGCGCGGACAATCATTGCAGCCAAAATAGCCGCGTGATATATTCGCCTCGTAAAAGTCTTTCTGTTTGTCTTGTTTTACCGTTGTATTACGGAATTTATTTGCAGGAGTAAGCATGGCTGAAGCTACGCCAAACCAACCCGAATCGGCAGAGACCCCCAAGCCAGCCTCTGGCCCGCCGCCCAAAGCCCCACCACCACCCAGTGCTGGGCCAAAGATCGTGTCGCCCGCAGCACCAACCGCTGCCGCAGGTGGCCCGCCCAAAGCCCCGCCTCCACCCGGAGCCGGCGGCCCGCCGAAAGCGCCAGCCCCTCCAGGAGCAGCGCCCGCACCCAGCGGTGCGCCACCCAGGGCCGCACCTCCGCCGGCCCAAGCACCGGGCGGCGTACCAAAAGCTGCATCTCCACCCGGAGCAGTTGCACCGAAATCCGCTGCCCCTGCTGCCGCAGCCACGCCTGCCCAGAAGGAAGCCGCGCCCGTGGTTGGAGCGCCCAAGAGCGTCACTAAACGCGAGTTCCTCAATTACGTGTGGGGTGCTTCGATGGCGTTGTTCCTGGCCCAGTTCGGCGGCCTCAGCTTCTTCTTCGCCTTGCCGCGCCCGCGCGCAGGCGAGTTCGGCGGCAAGATCACTGTCTCGGTCGATCAATACGCCGAAGCCGCAGGCAACAAAGCCCCTATCGCCAACAACCAGGGCAAATTCTGGATCGTGAACACCGAAGCAGGCATCAATGCGCTCTACAAAGTCTGCACCCACCTGGGCTGCATCTACCCCTGGAGTGATGCGGCAGGCATCTTCGCTTGCCCTTGCCACGGTTCGCAGTTCCAACTTACGGGCGATTACATTGCCGGCCCAGCCCCGCGTGCGCTGGATCGTTTTGCCTTCGAGATTCGAGATGCCAGCGGCGCTGTCGTTGGCACATCTACCGAGAAGGGTGAAGCCGTGCCGCTACCGGCCAACGCCGCATCGATTGTGGTGGACACAGGCACTAAGATCACAGGCAAGTCGCACTTGTAGAAATATAGTTTTCAGCTATCAGTCGTCAGTTTCTGACGACTGATAGCTGATGACTAATAACTGATTACTTTTTAGTTTTGACGGAGTTGTTCTATGGCGATTATTGGACAAAAACTTGTGCAGCAGCTCAAGACCACCGGCCTGAAGGCGACCCTGGCCCAGCGGTTGGATGATGGCTTTACCCGCTTCACCTCGGGCCTTTCGTGGAATGATGTGCGCGGCGTGCTGCGCGGCGACCCACCGGCCAAGCCCAACCCGCGCGTCAAGCCGCACACCGAGGGCTTTTGGTTTCACATCCGCCCCACGTTTTACCACGAGGCGGTGACGACGCTGTACCCCACATTTAGATTGGGCTTTCTCTCGGCCTGGTTCTTTGTGTTCGAGACCATCACTGGCATCTACCTGATGATCTTCTACACCCCCGGCCCATCGGTAGCCTACGCCAACATGATTGACATCATGACCAACGTGCCGTTTGGCAAGTTCATGCGCGATTTGCATAGATTGGGCGCAGAGGGCATGGTCATCATCACCACATTACATATGTGGCGTACGTTCATCACGGCCAGTTATAAAAAGCCCAGACAATTTACTTGGTTCACTGGCGTGATTCTGCTCATCATCACCATGTTCCTGTCGTTCTCCGGCTATTTGCTGCCGTGGGATCAGTTGGCCTTCTGGGCGGTGACCATCGGCACCTCGATGGCCGATGCCGCACCAGTAGTTGGCCCGACGGTGAACGTGTTGTTGCGCGGTGCGCCAGAAATTGGCGCGGGCGG
>JAYTNY010000507.1:0-2520 GCA_043748055.1 Roseobacter sp. | reverse complement strand
GATTGCCTTAGGTTTTCACCACAAAGACACAAAGAACACAAAGAAGCCCTTCGTGATCTTTGTGTCTTTGTGGTTCAAATCAGAAAACCTAAGGCAATTCATCCTGTCCAAAACAAAAACATCAAGTAATCAGCTTTCCATCTTTCAGCCGCAAAATGCGGTCGGCGCGCTCGGCGCTTTCGGCATCGTGCGTCACCATCACCAGGGTTAGGCCTGCGCTGCGCACCAGGTCAATCAACATCGTCATCACCTCGGCGGCGGTGGCGCTGTCGAGGTTGCCAGTGGGTTCATCGGCCAGCAAAATGAGCGGGTTGTTGGCGAGCGAACGCGCCAGGCCGATGCGTTGTTGTTGCCCGCCCGAAAGCTCATCGGGCAAATGATCGGCTTTGTCGGCAAGGCCGACTTGCGCCAAAAGCTGGGTGGCGTGGTCGCAGCGAAAGTCTGGCTCACGCCCATCTAGCAGCATCGGAAACTCGATATTCTCTCGTGCAGTGAGAACGGGAAAGAGATCGTGACGTTGAAAGACAAAGCCCATTTTCTCGCGGCGCATTTTGGCAAGCTGCTCTTCGTTGAAGTGAGAGAGATCGTTGCCATCCAACATCACGCGGCCCGCTGTGGGTTGATCCAGCCCGCCCAACAAATTGAGCAACGTGCTTTTGCCACAGCCGCTGGGGCCCATGATGGCGACAAACTCGCCGCGCTTGATTTCGATATCTACGCCGCCCAGCGCAGTCACTATGTCTCTGCCCAGGCGGTACTCGCGGCGCAGCTCTGTCGTTTGCAAAACGATCTCGTGAATTGAATCTGGATTAAGCATGACGCGCCTCGCTTAGCGCTTCGCTCAGTTGCCCATCTTGAATCTGCACTTGTCGCTGCGCATAGGCCGCAACGGTTTTGTTGTGCGTCACCACGATGAGCGTGAGTTTGCGAGTGGCATTTAGTTTGAAGAGCAAGTCCATCACTTTGGTGGCGGTGGCGCTATCCAGTTCGCCGGTTAGTTCATCGGCCAAAACAAGTTTGGGTTGGTTTGCCAGCGCAATCGCAATTGCCACGCGCTGGCGTTCGCCGCCAGACAACATGCTGGGCTTGTGGCTCATGCGCTCGGCCAAACCCACTTCGTCTAATAATTTGCGGGCCTCGGCGTTAGCGTCTTTGCGCCCAGCCAGTTGCATGGGCAGCAACACATTTTCTAGTGCGGTCAAAAACGGGATTAGGTTATCGGCTTGATACACGATGCCGATATGTTGGCGACGAAACGCGGCGCGCTCGGCCTCGCTCAGCTTGGCGATGTCGGTGCCCGCAATGACGACTTTGCCCGCACTAGGTGTCGCCAGCCCACCGATCAAATTCATCAACGTGCTTTTGCCCGCGCCGCTGCGCCCGGTGAAGGCGACAAACTCGCCTTCACCAACGCTGAGTTTGGCCTCGCGCAACGCCACCGTTTCGATGTCGCCTTCTTTGTAAATCTTGTATAAATTTTCCAATTGAAGAAAGTTCACTTGGTCACCTTTAGCGTTAACGCAATATCGCGCACGCCTTCGCGGTCGTAGTTTTTGGTTGGGCTGATGACGGTGAGCACGGCGACGCGACCATCTTTGAGCGCGATGTAGTAGCGATCACCACGTGCGGCGTAGGTCTTACCAGTGACGTTGCTGGTGCCTGTCGTCTCGAAACCCAGCACAACGGCGTTTAGCACTTCGGTCGAGGCCTCCAGGCCCACTTGCTTGAAGCTGGGTTGGCTGGCGGCAAAGGTTTGAGCATCGACGGTGGCAAAGGCCAGCGCATCTTTTGCATCTGTTTTTACAAAGGCCAAACTCATCGTGCCGTCTCCATCAAATTTAACGCCGTCTTTTACGGCGGGGTCTTGGGTCCAGGGCTTGGGGTAATCAATGGAGAAACCTTGTGCGGCATCGGCGTAAGGCACGAGCGGGGCTTCGCCACCTGCGCCCTCGCCACCTGCTTCTGCGGCAACTGGGGCTGGCGCTTCGGTGGGTGCAGCCGCCTTGACAGGTGGCTCAGTGGCAATGGCTGCTGCTGGTGCACTGGCTGAGGTGGGGGCAACGGTAGGTGTTGCAGCGCCACAGGCTGCCAGAATGAAGGCAGTGGCCAAAAGACTAAGAGATTGATAGAGATATGTTTTCATGCTTTAGATTCCTTTTTGATCTCAAGAAGTCAGTTACAGTTCTGAGCGCTTCAACTCACGTTAAACAGCAAAAGTTAGTGTGAGTTGAAGTACGAAAGAGGCCAGAAGATAAAAGCAAGGAGTTCTCCGATGCGCGTATTGGTTGTAGAAGACGAAGAAGATATGGCTGCGCTGGTGCGGCAGGCCCTAGAAGAAGAGGCCTATGCGGTGGATGTGGTTGGCAATGGGATTGAGGCATTGGCCTGGCTTGCGGCAGCAGCGTATGACCTCGTGGTGTTGGATGTGATGTTGCCCGGCAAAGACGGCGTGCAGGTGTGCCGCGAGTATCGCGCCAGCGGTGGCCGAGCCGCTATTCTGATGTTGACGGCACGCGATGC
>JAYTNY010000506.1:0-8957 GCA_043748055.1 Roseobacter sp. | reverse complement strand
CGTCCATGCCCCGCGCGCGCTCCCGCGTGCGCGGCTTACAGGCATGCTGTTTCCCGATCACAAACCCAGCACTGCCAACAAGGCCCTCACCGATGCCCTTTCTCGGCTTAGGCGCGAACTGACCGAAACGCTGGCGACGTTAAGCCCTAAAACGACAGGCGATGTCAAAGACTGGCTCGGTTTCAAAACAGGGGCCATTCAACTCAATTTGGCGCACGTGCGTTTGGATTGGCTCACGTTCAAACAACTGGCCCAATCATCACAACCATCGCAACTGGCCGACTGGGAGCGCGCCCTGGGCCTGTATCGCGGTGATCTGCTGGAGGACTTTGACGTGGAGTGGGCTGATCAGTTGCGTGGGCCGCTGCAGCAGCAGGTTGTGGCGCTGTTAGAGCGCACCTGCACAGCGCTGAGCCAAACCCCCCGGCTAAACGATGCCCTGGTGCTGGCCCAGCGCTGGATTTTGGCCGAGCCTCTCTCCGAAGAAGCGCATATGGCCGCCATGCGCCTGTATGCGCGCCAGTCTCGCTACACCAGCGCGTTGCAGCAATACGACCATTTGGCCCGCGTCCTCAAAGACGAGATGGCCCTGGAGCCAACCCGCGAAGCCCGCCTGCTGGCCCAGAAAATACGCGCCGAGGCCACGCGCATGACGCGCGTGACGCGCAATGATGACGAGCAAACCGAAAACCCCGAACGCCCCTTTATTGGCCGCGAAGCCGAATTTAACACGCTGATTCGCGCCATCGAGCGCATGAGCACGGGGCGGGGCGAGTTGGTGTTGGTCGAGGGCGAATCGGGCATGGGCAAAACCCGCTTGCTGGAAGAAGTGACCGCCAGTGCCCGTTGGCGCGGCTGGACGCTGGCCTGGGGCCGCACCCAGCAACACACGGGCACCACACCGTGTGCCCCACTCGATCAAGCCTTGCAGGCCGCCATCAGCGGCCCGCGCGCCGATCACATTCGCGCGGTGTTGAACCCTGCCGCAGTCGAGTTGCTCAGCCACACCGTGCCCGCCGTGCGCAAGCCCGAGCCGCATCAAGAGACATACCCCTCGCCGCTGGTTGCGCCACTCAGCGCAGCCCCCGATGCCAGCGTTGCGGCCCCTTCACCCGCTCTTCCTACCGCCGCCAATGCCACCCCAGCCTGGACGTTGCGCCAAATGGATTTGGCCGATGTGATTGTTGAAGCCATGCTAGCGTTGGCTCAACTGGGGCCGCAACTATTTGTGTTGGACGATGTGCAATGGGCTGATACAAACCTGTGGGATGCGTTGCTAAAGCTGGCCCCCAAATTGGCTGGTCATCCCATCCTGCTGGTGCTGAGCTACCGCGATAACGAGATACGCCAAAACGCAGCGGCCTGGCACGCGCTGCAAGAGTTAGATGTGCAATTGCGGCCCAAACGCGTCGCACTCAGCGGCTTGTCGGTGGCCGATTGCTCCACATTGACGGCGATGCTGGGCAAACCCATTACCCAGGCCGAAGCCGAAGCCTTGCACCAAGCCACCCAGGGCAAGCCGTTGTTTGTGGCGGGTGTTGTAGGCGGTGTGTCAGGCGGTGCAAACGCGCTAGGCGAGAGAAAAAGCGCTGCGGTGTCGTCCGCCAGCTTCCAGGCCCTGTTCGACGGCAAACTCATCAGCCTGACCCCCCAGACACGCAACGTGCTGGAGGCCGCCGCCGTGCTGGGCCGCGAATTTACCCACGCCGCCTGGCAGGCCGTGGCCGGGGCAGACGTGGGGGATGTGATGGATGCCTTGCCCACGCTCAAAAGCCTGGACCTGGTGATTGAAAGCGAACGGGGCTGCCGCTTCCCGCACGATTTTTTACACGAGCAAATTTACGCCGCCATCGGCCCAGAGCGCTTGCGCGACCTGCACAAGCGCGCCACCACCGCCTTGCACGCCGAGCGCGCCGAGCCGGGTGTGTTGGCCTGGCACGCCGAAAAGGCCGGGGCCTGGCGCGAGGCCGTGCGCCATCACCGCAAGGCTGGGGATAAAGCCGAAGCGGCCTATGCCTATGCCTCGGCCCTAGAACATTACGCACGCGGCTTTGCCTTGTTAGACAACTTGGAGCCGCAAGAGATGAAGTTTGATCGGCTGCGCTTGCTGTGCAGCCGCCAGCTTGTGTATGGCATGGGCCTGCGCCTAAAAGAATGGCAAGCTGATATCGAAGAAATTGAAGCACTGTCCGAAGAGTTAGATGCAACGGTTGGGTTGATGACCGCGCTGGAAGCCCGCATGACGCTGGCCCTGTTTGCCTCGGACATGGAGGGCATTCGCAAAGCGGGCGACCGGGCGTTGGTGTTGGCAAAAGCCCAGGGCAACCGGCGCGCCGAGGCCCGCATTGCCAACGTGCTGGCTATGCACTTGGCAAACCGCTTGGGCCAGGCCGAGCGTGCGCGCAAGCTGCTGCAAGCCTCGGTGGCCTACGCCAGCAGCGCCAAAGACCCGTTGCTGCATGTTTCGGCGTTGTGCAATTTATCCGGTGCGCAGCGCTTCTGTGGCGATTGCAACGAGGCCAAAGACAACGCCCTGCGCGCGCTCACGCTGTCTCAGTTGGACAACCAGTTGTATGCCGCACGGGCCGATGCATTGCAGGCGCTGGGCTGCGCCGAATGGTATTTGGCGCGCTGGCAGGCCGCACACACTGATCTGGCGGCCGCCTGCCAACTGCACAACAACCTCAACAATATTTGGGCCGCGCTGGACGACACCCTGAACTTCACGATTTTGAATGCGCACATGGGCAACTTCGACGCGGCCATTTCGGCCTTGCAGCAGTTGCAAACGCTGGGCCGCGGCGTGGGGCTTTCGGCAGATTCGGATTTGTGGAAGTGGTCGGAGGCCTTGCTGGCCGATGTGTATGTGCTGGCAGGCGAGTTGGACAAAGCCGAACAAGTGTTGCTGGGCATGGCCGATTGGATGAGCAAGGCCATTGAAGCGCGCCAATTGCTTTCGGCCTTGCAAACCCAGGGTCGCCTGCTGTTAGAGCGCGGCGAGCCGCGTTTTGCGTTGGAGCCGCTGGAACGCGCAAAAGCCATTTGGTTGCAAGAGCAAACGGTGCAAGTGGAACCCTTGTTGTTGCATGCCCTGGCCGCGCACGGGGCTGGGGATGAGGCCGCCGCCAAAGCCAGCGTGAAGCTGGCCGAGCAACGCTTGCAGCGCAGCGACGCCCTGTTTGCCAACGTGCAACTGCACTGGGTGCGCCACGTGGTGCTGGCCGATGGCGCTGCCTTAAGCCAGGCCCGCGAAGAGCTGCACCGCCAGGCGGCCCAGTTTGATGACGTTGCGTTGCGCACACGCTTTCTCAATCAAATTCAACTGCACCGCCAGATTGAAGCGGCGTGGCAGGCGCACACCCACTTGGCCCAGGCCACCGATGCCGATGTGCGTCATGTGATTGTGCGCCTAACCCGCGCCGACGTGCCGCTGGGCCGCAAGGTAACCGACGCAGACCGCGTAGACGTGATTTGGACCGTAGACGCGGGCGCGCCGGATGCCGGCGTTTTTCAGCAAGTGGGCAAAGCCGGGCTGCGCCAACATCGCCTAAAGCGCTTGCTGGGAGAAGCCCGCGCTCAGGGTGCTGCCCCAACCGATGAAGACCTGGCCGCTGCCCTGCAAGTGCAAGTGCGGACGATTGAGCGCGACATGGCCGCGCTGGGCAAACAGGTGCGGGGGTTGACTCGGCGACGCTGACAGCCTCCCCTCTCCCGTTCCTACGGGAGAGGGGTTCGGGGTGAAGGTGGGCCTCAAACTATCCCGACAAAATTTTGTATGCTGCTTACGCATCCGACAAATTTACGAACTGCCCGTGATACAAAGTAACCAGTCGAGGGGGGAAGTTCACACGCTACTCTGTTCCCTGATCCGGCAGTGGCGTGTGAACAGGGACGGCTAGCTTCATAGCCCAACTTCATAGTTGAAACATCATAGATTCATCGCTCGGGTTAACCTCGCGGTTTTTGGCAAAGCAGCTTCATCGTTACCGCCAAAATCCGCGAGGTTTCTTGTTTTCTATTCTTCCAATCAGATAAGAATTTTCACCACAGAGGCACAGAGGCACAGAGACTTTGTTTGCTCTGAGTTCTCTGTGCCTCTGTGGTGTATTTCTTACGAGGGCAACCATGGCACAAGATTCGCTGAAGAAACGCTGGACGGTGATGGTGTATTTGGCCGGGGACAACAACCTGGATGGGGCAGGTGTGGTTGACCTGAACGAGATGAAGGCAGTTGGCTCCACAACAGAGGTCAACATCATCGCCCAATTTGACCGTGCGGGCGCGGGCCAGCACACCCGCCGCTATTACCTGCGCAAAGCCAGCACCTTGGATCAAGACGTGGTAGCGAACCTGGGCGAGACCAACACCGGCGACCCCAATGTGCTGGAGAGCTTTGCCCATTGGGGCATCGCGAATTACCCCGCCGAACATTATTTGCTGGTGCTGTGGAATCATGGCTCGGGCTGGGACGACACGAACGTTTATCGCGCCGCCAGCGCCCTCAATTTGGACGTGGCGCGCAAGGGTAAGCCAGTGGCCGTTGCGCAGGCTGATGGCGCTACAGTGGGTGTTGTGACCACCCAACAGATGCGCCAGATTAGCGAGAAGCGGTTTCATCGCGCCCTGTTCCGCAGCACGGTGGAAGACGCTATGCGCACCAAAGCCATTGCGTTTGACGACAACGCGCAGGATTTTTTGGATAACCTGGAGACGAAGCGCGTGATGGTCGCCATCAAAAAAAGACTAGGCCAAAAGCTGGATGTGCTGGGGCTGGATGCCTGCCTGATGAGCATGGCCGAAGTGGCCTACCAGGTGCGCGACGAAGTGGCGTTTACAGTTGGCTCGGAGCAAACCGAACCGGCGGATGGCTGGCCGTATGACACCGTGTTGGCCGAGTTGGCGGCCAAACCCAGCCTGACCCCGCGTGAATTAGGCAAGCTGATTGTGAAGAAATATGTTGCGTCGTATTCGGCGGGCGAAGCGGTGACGCAATCGGCGTTTGATTTGGCGCGCAGCGAGGCGTTGGCGAGCGCGATGAGCGAACTGGGCAAGGCGCTGATGGCGGGCTTGAGTTCGGCGAGCGTGCTGAGCGCGCTGATGCTGGCCCGCAACCAGGTGCAACGCTATGCCACCGAGGACTATGTGGACCTGGTTGATTTGTGCCGATTGATTCGCGCCAAGACCACGCAGGCCAAGATTACCTCGGCCTGCAACGCGGTGATTGACGTGGCAGGCACGGGCAAATTTGTGGTGGCAAATGGCTACAAAGGCGCGGCCCTGGCGCATTCCAAAGGCGTTTCGATTTATTTCCCTATGCGCTTGATCTCGCCGCTGTATGCCACGCTGGATTTTGCGAAGAACACCGCCTGGGATGAGTTTCTGCGAGCGTATGTGAAGGCCGTGGCAAGGGCGTGAGGGCGTTGTAGTTAGACTAGGCATCGCAAAGTCCTACGAACTCGTTTGCTTAAGTTTGGCTCAGATTGAGAACCGCTGTTTAAGTCTACGTAACCAACCCCGCAGGCAAAAAGTGGGCGCGGTTGATGTAGTTCACCGCTGAAAAACTCTCTTCAAAATCCACGCGTGAGATGGCGCAGTTGTTCATAGCGAACCACAAACGCGGGCCGGGCTTTTCGGGCAGGCCCAACAACACTTTCATAAAGTTGACGAAGAACGCGCCGTGGCTGACGACAGCAACGTGATCTTGGGTGCCGCCATGCCGCGCCAACAACTCGGTTAAGAAGACTTGTGCGCGGGGCAGAAAATAGTCTTGCGTTTCAAAGGGCCGGTTCCACCAACCTTTATCATCCAGCCAGGCGGGCAACTTTAGGTTGGGGTGATGGGCCTCGAAGTAGGCGCGGTTTTTGCCGGGCAACCCACGCGGCATCTCGTTTTCAACCTCTTGGTAGATGCCACCCTCCTCGTGAATTTCGGGCCAGGCCACCAACGGCATGCTGAGCGCAGCCGAGACATAGCCTGCGGTCTTGACGGCGCGCAGCATAAGGCTGGTGTAGAGATGGGTGATGCCAAAGCCGGTCATGTTCTGCGTGTCGCGTGGGTTGGTGGCAACATCGGCGGATTTGCTTTGCAAAAACTGCGCGACGTGCTGGGCTTGCTGATGACCAAGCGGGGTGAGATCGGGGTCTTCGCTGCGGCCAACGCTGGCGCCGGTGGCATCCCACAAGGCGTTGTTTTCGGATTGGCCGTGACGGATAAAGTAGAGCTGCATGATGCTGAATTTTAGAGGCTATCATCGCTCACCATGATTTTGATTCACTCCACGCACGAGGCGGGCGTACAGGTTGGCGGCATTGGGGCGGTGTTGGATGGCTTGCTGAGCGCGCCCAGTTATTTGGCCGAGGTGGAACGCAGCCTCGTGGTTGGCCCCCTCAATACAAAAGACGCAGTGGAGATGGAGCGCTTGTTTGCGCCCAGCAACCAACTCCAGCCGCTTTACTTTGCCGACCGAGACCTCATCAACTGCCCCCAGCCCCTGGCCGATGCGTTGAGCGGAATTGAGCGCGAATTTCATGTGCGCATTTTGTATGGCACACGCATGTTTGGAGATGAAACACACGAGATTTTGCTCGTCGATGCCAGCGACATCAACCCCGAACGTTTAGCCAAGTTCAAGTACTACGTATGGGAGAAATTTGGCCTGGATTGCAACAAGTATCAACACGAGCCGGAGTTCAACCTGCACATTGCCACAGCAGAGCCAGCGCTGGCGGCGGTGCGGGGGATATTAGGGATTAGGGATTGGGGATTAGTGATTGGTAATTCACTCACCAATCCCCAATCCCCAATAACTATCCTCTGCCACGACTTCATGGGCCTGCCCCTGTGGCACGCCGCCGAGCTGAATTACCCTGGCCAATACACAAGCGCGTTTATGGCGCATGAAGTGGCGACTGTGCGACCTATTGTGGAAGGCCACGAAGGCCACGATGTGCGCTTCTATAGCGTCATGCGCGGTGCAGCCAAGCAAGGCAAGTTTTTGGAGGAGGTGTTTGGCGACCAGAGTGCCAGCTTTCGGCATGCCTTGCTAAAGACAGCCGAGCGCTGCGACCATGTGTTTGCAGTGGGTGATCTTGTGGTCGAGGAGTTGCGCTTTGTTAGCGTGGGCTTTAAGAACAAGCGCATTCACCTGGCTTACAACGGTGTGCCCAGCAGTGCGTTGTCGTTTGAGGAAATCAAAGGCTCGTCCGAAAAGCTAAAACAATATGCCTGGATATTGACCGGCGATTACCCTCGGTTTGTGTTCACGCATGTTACGCGCATGGTCATCAGCAAGGCGTTGTGGCGCGACATTGGGGTGATGGAGCAACTGGACGGCCCACTGGCCGAGCGCGGCGAAAGCGCGGTGTTGTTTGTGTTGTCATCGGCCAAGCCGCATGGCCGCAGCGCCGCCGAGGCCCAACAGATGAGCCGCGACTACGGCTGGCCTGCGCAGCACCGCGAGGGCTGGCCCGACTTAATCGAGTTGGAGTCGTCGCTGCATCGCATCATTGCGCACTTTAATTCGCGGGCGCGGGCCTGCAAGATTGTGTTGATTAACCAGTATGGCTTTAGCAAAGACCGCCTGGGTGAGAGCTTCCCGCCCGACTTGGACTTTGACGATTTGCGCAAGGGCACCGACTTGGAATTTGGGCAGAGCATCTACGAGCCGTTTGGTATCTCGCAAGTGGCGGCGCTGAACAGTGGGGCGCTAGCAGTGGTGAGCGATGTGTGCGGCTGCGTGGGGTTTGTGCGGCAAGCCGTGGGCCTGTTGCGGCTGAGTTTGCCGATTGAAGAGCGTCAGGCGCCGATTGCCAACCTCATCATGGGTGAGTATTCGCATTTGCACCAACATGGTGTAGACCCACTGAGCATAGGCCGCGCCCTGCGGGATGAGGCCGAGCGCAACACCGCCCAAACAGTCGCGCGCCTCATCAACGAACACCTGCCCCGCACCGATGCCCAAAAGCAAAAGCTGATGGCGCAAGGCCACGCTCTGAGCCAACGCATGAGTTGGGATGTGGTGGCGAGTGAGCAGTTGCTGCCGGCGCTCATGACATCTTGAACTTGCGCAGAGCATCCTGAGCGAAGCGCATTCTTATGCGCGCAGTCGAAGGATCGCGCTATGTAGAGCTTGGCAAACTCAGCTCAGCATCAGGCGCGTTCTTCGACTGCGCGCGCAGCTTGTTGCGAGAGTTCATCACAGAAACCAAGCGCGCTGCGCTCAGAATGCTTTGCGTGTATGGGAGGAACATTGCCTTGACATTTCCAAACCCCTCTCCTATGTTGTGCCTGCTTGTTTCTAGATTAAGACGCGAAGCCCACAAAAGGTGAATCCTCCCATGCCAACCCTTAACAAAATTGCCCTGTTTACAAACGAATACCCGCCCAATGTGTATGGCGGCGCAGGCGTGCATGTCGAATACCTCAGCCGCGAATTAGCAAAACGGGTTCCGGTGGAGGTGCGCTGCTTTGGCAACCAGGATGTGCAAGACACGAACTTGCGCGTCAAAGGCTACCCGGCCTGGACCGAGGCCAAACACAACACCGACCCGCGCTTCGGCGGCGCATTAGACGCTTTTCAGCGCAATCTAGCGATGGCCAAAGATACGCTGGACGCCAACGTGGTGCATTGCCACACTTGGTATGCCGATATGGCGGGCGTGCTGGCCAAGAAATTGTGGGGCGTGCCGCTGGTTGTCACCATTCACTCGTTGGAGCCGTTGCGCCCGTGGAAAGTTGAACAACTGGGCAACGCTTACCACCTCAGCAGTTGGATGGAGAAGACCGCCATCGAAGAAGCCGACGCGATTATTGCCGTCTCGCAAGAGACCCGCAACGATGTGCTGCGTTTCTTTAAGGTCGATCCGGCCAAAGTGCCGGTGATCCACAACGGCATTGATTTGCAGCAATACCGCAAGAACACGGCCACCGAGGCGTTGGTGAAACGCGGCGTAGACCCC
>JAYTNY010000505.1:0-2255 GCA_043748055.1 Roseobacter sp. | reverse complement strand
GCGCAAGATGCCGTGCTCAGCCTGCCCATCGGGGTCATCATGTTGGTGCTGTTGGCCCGCAAACGTTGGACTGGCCCCAACGCAGCCATGTTGCTGGGCGTGCGCATCGCCCTGTTCATCTTCTCGCTCACCTACCTCATCTTGCAATCCAGCGGTTTTAACGTCGCCGACCCCGTCAACGGCACCCTCGAAAAGCTCGCGCTGCTGCCCAGCAGTTTGTTCTACATGGGTGGCATGGCGCTCAGCCTGCTGGGCTTCTTCGTCCCCTTCGCCAACACCGAGACCGCCAAGCTCTCGCGCACCGCTCGCATTCTTTTGGCACTGGGTTGCGCCATTCTGCTGGTTGGCATGATGTTCTTCTTGCTCAACACGGTGAATGATGCTGGCGAAAATCTTGCGGGCGATTCGATCTTTAGCACCCTATTCTTGCTCGGTGTGCTGCTGCTGGGGTTGCCCTTCTTAATCTTCACCGCCTTGCGCCGCCGGGAAAACCTGGTGGGCACCCCAGCCGAATGGGCACAGGCCGCCGAGCAACACCATCGCCCGCACCTCGCGGCCATCACGTTTGTGTTGCTCATCCCGCTCATCACCGTGCTATGCGCATGCAGCCTGTTTGTGGGCAGCTTCTTTTTTGGCATGGGCAAACAATGATTTGAGATTAACTTGCCTGATTGCATTGCGTTTTTAGACAGGATGACAAGATTCAACAGGATTTATGGAAATTCCTATCCTGTTTAATCCTGTCATTCTGTCTAAAACAAAAATCTCAGGTAATCAGTCCACCTGCATATAATCTCGCAACAAGTAAATCCGGGGAGTCTGCGGACGCAGGCTGAGAGGGTGTTTAGCCAACCAACACCGACCCATCCGAGAGCAATCTTGGGGAACCTGATCTGGATCATGCCAGCGTAGGGATTTGTAGAGACGCTCCGGTGGAGCGTCTTGGTGAAGAACCAACAACGCCTTACGCGGCCCGCCCGTGTAAGGCGTTTTTTATGCCGCGAATCATCATCATCGCCAATGGCGAACCCCCCACGCAGGCCGACCTGGCCCAATGGCTGCGCGCCAACACAACGTTGATTTGCGCCGATGGCGGCGCAAAAGCCGCGTTGCGCTTTGGTCTGCGCCCGCACCACGCCATTGGAGATTTTGATTCGGTGAGCGACGATGAGTTGCGCCAGCTTGAAGAACTGGGGACGCAATTGCAGCGCCACCCACCCGCCAAAAACGAAACCGACTTGGAGTTGGCGCTGATGTTCGCAGCGCACCTAACGCAAGACGAAGCCATCCGCGAAATCATCGTGCTGGGGGCGATGGGTGGACGCATTGACCATGAACTCGCCAACATGATGTTGCTGGCCATGCCCAGCTTGCAGGGCTGCCGCGTGGTCATCGCTCATCAGCCCAACGAGATCATGTTGATTGATGCGCGGCGCAGTCCAACTCAGCTTGTGGTGCAGGGCTGGGCGGGCGATGTAGTTTCGCTCATCCCGTTTGGAGGTGATGCAGTTGGCATCCGCACTGAAAGGCTGCAATACCCTTTGCACGATGAGCCGTTGTTGTTTGGCCCAGCGCGCGGTGTGAGCAATGTGATGTTGGGTAAATCAGCGACTGTGCAAGTTCAATCGGGCATGGTGTTGTGTGTTCATACGTCGGGAGGTGCCACGCACTTCTGAAAGTGCGTGGCACCTAGTTACGCTCCGGTTTGCGGAGTTGAGAGGAGAGTTAATCTAATGGAAAGAACATTTTTATCTAAGTCGAAATTACTCGTGTCTGTGTTGACGGGTCTTGCGTTAGCCGCCTGCGCCGCCCCACCCCCGCGCGCACCGCAGCCCACTGTGGCTCCATCCACCCAAACCAACAGCAACCCACAAACACTGACAGTGATGGCCCACGACAGCTTTAGCGTTAGCGAGGCCGTGCTGAAGCAATTTGAGCAGGCCAACAACGCGAAAGTGGTTGTGCTGAAAAGCGGCGATGCAGGCAGCGCCCTCAACAAAGCCATTTTGAGCAAGGGCGCGCCCATTGCCGATGTGCTGTATGGCGTGGACAACACCTTCCTCAGTCGCGCATTGGTGGCGAATCTATTTGAGTCTTACACCTCGCCTGCACTCGCCAATATCTCCGATGCGTTGAAGTTGGACAAAGAAAATCGCTTGCTGCCAGTGGACTTCGGCCATGTCGTCATTAACTTCGACAAGGCGATGGGTGGGACGCCCGCGACCTTAAAAGAATTGGCTGACCCCAAGTGGAAG
>JAYTNY010000504.1:0-3662 GCA_043748055.1 Roseobacter sp. | reverse complement strand
GTGCTTGCGTCTCGCTCGCTACTCGTGCTGCGCCGCCATCCTAAACAAAAACTAGCTCCGGTCCGTAAGGACGAGGAGCGAGTTAATAAGGACGACGACCAACAATTTCTGCATGACTTGAATAGTGTGGGTTATACACAAGCGAATTGGCCTTGTCAAGCCGGAAAAGAGAGTATTCGCAAATCACGGTCACATACAATCCAAACATGATTCGTTGGCTTGCGAACAATGTTGGCTTGATGGTGTTGGCTGTGCTGCTGGCGTTTGCGGTGTGGTTGGTCTCGGCTTGGCAAGAAGACCCCATAGCCGAGGAGACAGTGAGCGGACGGGTCCTCATCACAGGCCTCGACCCCAGCACCACGATGCTGTCCAACTCGCTGCCCACCACCGTCACCACGCGCATTCGTGCGCCACGCAGCGTGTTGCAATTTCTTGCTGCCGGTGGTGTCAAAGTAGATGTGAACCTGGCCGATTTGAGCGAAGGTGAACACGTCATCACCCTCACGCCCACCCTCAATTCCGAGCCAGCCTCGCTTCTCTCTTCGCTGCCTCTCACCTCATCGGTCACCATCCAAAAACTGGTGCAGCGCACTTTGCCCATCGGTCTAAAAATTGATGGCTCGCCCGCGCTGGGCTTCCGCCAGCTTCAGCCCGCCATCGTCCCCAACACCGTCACCATCACCGCCTCGCGCCAGGTCATCTCGCAGGTGGTGCAGGTGAGTGGCAACTTGTCGGTGGATGGCTTGCGCACGGATGTGGCCCAAACCGTGCGCATCTTCCCACGCGATGCCAATGGCAACATCATCAGCAACGTTTTTGTGGAGCCCGGTTCCGTCGCCGTCAGCGTCACGCTAGAGCAGCTCAGCAACTACAAAGACCTCGCCGTCAAAGTGGAGCGTGAGGGCCAGCCGGCCCAGGGCTACGCCGTCACCGGCATCTCGTCCGATCCGCCCATCGTCACTGTGTTCGGCGCACGGGATGTGATTACCGCGTTACAAGGCTTCATCCAAACCCAGCCCGTTAGTATTGCAGGCCGCATCGCCGATGTGAGTGAACTGGTTAGCCTGAATGTGCCGCCCAATGTGTCGCTGCTCTCTGGCTTGCAAGTGTCCGTCACCATCAAAATCGAACCCATCCAAGGGGCGCGCACCGTCACCAGCAAGATCGAGTTGATTGGTGTGCCCAAAGGCGTGAAGGTCAACCCATCCCCGACAACTATCGATATCGTGTTATCGGGTTCGCTGCCGCGCCTCAACAGCCTCAAAGATGAAGATGTGCGTGTCATCATCGATGCCAAAGACCTCAAACCCGGCATCAACATCGTCGAGCCGCAAATCGTCAAACCCGAAGGGATTACTGTGCAAAGCATTCAGCCCGCCACCATTCAGGTGGATCTGACGTCGCCGTGAAGGCGGTTGGCAGGTTTGTAAAATTTGCAGGTTTGGAGAACCTGCAAACTTTACAAACCTGCCTAACCTGCCTAACCCAATCTTCCAAACTCCTTCTCCAACTGCCCGGTGCTAATCTGGATCATCGTTGGCCTGCCGTGCGGGCAGGTGCGCGGGCTTTCGCAGGCTTCCAAATCGCGCACCAGCGCGGCCATCTCGGCAAAGCTCAGCACGCGCCCGGCCTTAATGGACATGCGCTTGCACACGCGGCGTAACACACGCGCCTCCAGGTCTTTGCGCAAGGGTGCATCGCCGTTTTCAAAATCAGCTACCAGTTGGCGCACGGCAGCCACAATGTCGTCTTGCTGCATCAGCGCTGGCACGGCCCGCACCAAGAACGTGTTGCCGCCAAAGTGATCCACCTCAAAGCCCAGGTCTTGCAGCATGGGCAATTGCTCTTCGAGCAAGTACGCGCTATCCGCCGGAATATCTACTGGCGCAGGGTCGAGCAAGGCCTGCGAATTAACAGCACCCAATTCCCGCTCAGCCAACAGCTTCTCGAATAACACGCGCTCATGCGCCGCATGCTGGTCAATCAAATACAAGCCCTCCGGCCCCTCGGCAATGATGTACGTCAGCGCAAGCTGGCCGAGGATGCGTAGGGCGGGCAGTTGAACAGAGTTATTGGTAATGGGTAATGGGTAATGGGGGGCGGATGTTTGCCGCGTTTCAAATTCACCTTGCTTGGCGATGCCAATTCGATTCCAAATCTCGCTGCCCACCAACGCGGGCTGGGGTGTTTCGCCTGCGGCGGGCTGGGGTGTGGCGATATGGCTGAGATCGGCCTCAATCGTTGGGACAGCCACATCTGTATTTCGACCCAATCCCCAATTCCCAATTCCCTGTAACACTGATGGCGCTTCCGGAACCGGCATGTTGTCCAGCAGCGTGCGCCGCACTGCACGTTGCACCACGCTAAACACGCTGTTGGCATCCTGAAAACGCACCTCCGCTTTGGCTGGATGCACGTTCACATCTACATCCTCCGGCGGCACCTGCACCATCACCACTGCCACAGGAAAACGTCCCACCATCAACAGCGTGTGATATGCCTGAACCACCGCATAAGCCAGCTTGGTGTCTTGCACCGGTCGCCCATTTACAAACAACGTAATCTTGGTTCTGTTGCTGTGGTCAAAGAGGGGTAGGGCGGCGAAACCGCGAACAGTGATTGGGGACTGGGGATTGGGGATTGGTGATTCACCAATCCCCAATCCCCAGTCCCCAATCCCCCGCATCTGCGCCGCTGCGCTCACCCCATACATTTCCACCAGCACATCCCGCAGCAGGCCGTTGCCGTTGGATTGGAAGCTCAGCTTGCCATCGTGCGTCAGCATGAAGCGAATGTGCGGATAGGCCAGCGCATAGCGCATCACGATGCCGTCGATGTGCCCGCGCTCGGTCTGGTTGCTCTTCAAAAATTTGAGGCGGGCGGGCACACGGGCGAACAGATGCTCAATCGTCATCGTCGTGCCAACCGGGCGGCCAATGCGCTCCTCGCTCACCATCTTGGCGTTGTCGATGCGCAACAGTGTGCCCGTCGGCTCGTCTTTGTGGCGCGTCACGCAACTCACCTGGCTCACGCTGGCGATGCTGGCCAGCGCCTCGCCGCGAAACCCCAATGTTTGAATGGTGCTGAGGTCTTCGATCTGTTGCAGCTTACTCGTCGCGTGATGCGTAAACGCCAGCGCCACTTCATCAGCCCGAATGCCCTGCCCGTTGTCGGTGATGCGCAGCAAGCGCCGTCCGCCCTCGGCGCACTCCACCCGAATCTCGGTTGCGCCTGCGTCAATCGCATTCTCGATCAGCTCTTTCACCGCCGACGAAGGCCGCTCCACCACCTCACCCGCCGCAATGCGGGCCACCAGCGCATCTGGAAGAATTTGAATCGTCATACCTTGCAGAAATCCTTGATCTCCAACTGCAACCGCTGCTCGCCGTTCCACGATGTCGCTTCTACTTGGAATGCCACGTCCACCACATCACCTGGGTTTATCTCTTTCAATCGCTCACCCGCGCGCCACATCACCGCATCCCACACCGCGCCTCGTTCATCTTTTAACTTTAATTTGAGGTGCGGCGCAACTTGCTTTGGCTCGGCCTTGCCCATGCGTTGTGCGCCCAACACCCGCACACCCCGCGCCGCAAACACGGGCCGCGCATTGCCCATGCCATGCGGCTCCAACTGCTCTAACTCCCGCTGGGCTTTCCAAT
>JAYTNY010000503.1:0-5408 GCA_043748055.1 Roseobacter sp. | reverse complement strand
GATTGCCTTAGGTTTTCACCACAAAGACACAAAGAACACAAAGAAGCCCTTCGTGATCTTTGTGTCTTTGTGGTTCAAATCAGAAAACCTAAGGCAATTAGCAGAGTGAGATATTCCTTCCAAAGTAACGCAGAGGACTCGGAGAAGACATGGAGACGGGTGCATTTTTTATTAGGGGCACAGGCCTTGCGAAAGGCCATGGTAGGGGCGCAGCAGTGCTGCGCCCCTACGAAAATCGACTGCGAGACAAAGTTTGCCTCTTTTGCAAAATGCACCCCATGGAGACCACAAAGGTTTCCAATCACCAAACGACTCGTACAATCGCCTGCATGTCAAACCCTGCGCTCAACACACTTACACCGCACGCCTTTGTAGCCAAGTGGCGTGCCAACCGCGCCAAAGAACGCAGCGCCGCCCAGGAACACTTTATTGATCTGTGCCGCATGCTGGGCGAACCCACACCCAACGATGTAAACACCGCCAACCCCGATGGCGAGCGCTATGCCTTTGAGAAAGGCGCAAACAAACAACTGGGCGGGCCTATTGCCAAACAAGGCTGGGCCGATGTGTGGAAGCATGGCTGCTTCGCCTTTGAATACAAAGGCAAACATGCCGATTTGAACAAGGCCTACCAGCAGTTGCAGCAATACCGCGAGAGCCTGCTCAACCCGCCCTTGCTCGTCACCTGCGATCTAGAGCGCATCATCATTCACACCAACTTCACCAACACGGTGAAGCGGGTGATTGAGATTGGGCTGGATGACATTGAGGCCAACGATTGGGTGTCGCTTCAGCGCTCAGAGCGCCCAGAGCGCTTGCCTGGGCTGAGGCCCTTGGATGTGCTCAAACTCATCTTCCGCGAGTACAAGCCGGATGAGCACCCCCTGCGCAGCGACAAGACCACCGAAGCCGTAACCCAGGCCGCCGCCCAGCTATTTGGCGAGATCGCCACCGCCATGCGCAGCTACAACGAGGGCACGCCGCAGGCCATTGCCCATTTTCTAATTCGCGTGTTGTTTTGCTTGTTTGCCGAGGATGTGAGCCTGCTGCCGCGCAGCCTGTTCCGCGAGATGATTGACGCCAGCAAGGTGCAGCCCAAGCGCCTGGCCCAACGCCTGCGCGAGCTATTCGCCGCCATGCGCAGCGGCGGCACGTTTGGCAATTACGATATTCCGCACTTTAACGGCGGCTTGTTCGATGGCGATGAGGTGCTGGAGATTGACAGCAACGCCATGCTGAGCCTGCGCACTGTGAGCGACCTGGATTGGAGCGCGGTGGAACCCAGCATCTTTGGCACGCTGTTCGAGCGTGGGCTGGACCCCGGCAAACGGGCCCAACTGGGTGCGCACTACACCAGCCGCAGCGACATCGAGTTGATTGTGGAGCCGGTGCTGATGCAGCCCTTGCGCCGCGAATGGCAGGCCGTGCGCGCCGAGGCACTGGCGTTGGCTGCCTCGCTCCCTCTCCCGCGCGCGGGGGAGGGCTCCGATGACATGGGTCATCGGAGGGGAGGGGGCCTCTCCAAACAAGACAACCAAACGCTGGCCGAGATAAACGCCCTTGTCATTGGCTTTCGCGACAAACTGGCCGCCACAAAAGTGTTGGACCCGGCCTGCGGCAGCGGCAATTTTTTGTATGTGGCCTTGCGTGCGTTGTTAACTTTAGAGAAGGAAGTGATTGCGCTAAACAACGAGTTGGGCTTGCCGCGCATCAGTGCGCCCAAAGTCTCGCCCGCACAACTATTCGGGCTGGAGGTGAACGAGTATGCCCATGAGTTGGCGCAGGCTACGGTGTGGATTGGCTACATTCAGTGGCGCAACGAGAACGGCTTTGGCCCACCCGCCGAACCGATTCTGCGCAAGCTGGACAATATTCAGCGCATGGATGCGATCATGGTGCGCGACATACCGCTGCAAACCTCCGGGGTCTTGACGCAAGACGCGGCCACCCCCGCGAAACGCGACAAGACCCCGGAGGTTTTGGCCTGCGAGCCGGACTGGCCCGAGGCCGATGTGATTGTGGGCAACCCGCCGTTTTTGGGCGATAAGAAAATGCGCAGCGAGTTGGGCGACGACTACGTGGAAGCCTTGCGTGCGCTCTACAAAGGCCGCATCCCCGGCCAAAGCGACTTGGTGTGCTATTGGTTCGAGAAGGCGCGGGCGCAAATTGAGATGGGCAAGGCGAAGCGGGCGGGGTTGATTGCGACGCAGGGAATTCGGGGTGGAAAGAATCGTGTTGTATTGGAGCGAATCAAAGCCAGCGGTGATATTTTCGTTGCATGGCGTGATCGCAATTGGTTTCTCGACGGCGCAACAGTTCATGTTTCCGTAATTGGGTTTGATGATGGAAGCGAGAACGGTCGAGTGTTAGACGATCAAATCGTTTCTGAGATCAACCCAGATTTGACTACAGTTGCCAATGTAGCATCAGCGTCAACTCTCAAGGAGAACAATAATTTGTCCTTCATTGGCCCGTCACCTCATGGGCCATTCGATATTGAAGATGAAGTGGCGCGCCAAATGCTGAATGCTCCACTAAATGTAAATGGAAAGTCCAACGTGGATGTGATTCGTCCAGTAGTCAGTTCGATAGATATTGGTCAAGGATCACGGAGAATGTGGACGATTGATTTCGGTTTGAGGTCGCTTGAAGAAGCAAGTGAATATGAAGCTCCCTTCGAGTATGCAAAGCGACACATACAACCTTTTCGTGCAAAAAACAGTCGCGCCAATAACACCTTGCAGTGGTGGCAATATGAGAGACCTCGTCGGGAAATGAGGGATGCCTTGTTCGGCCTCATGCGTTATATCGCCTCACCACGAGTGTCAAAACACAGATTGTTTATCTGGCTTGATGCTTCGATTCTTGCCAATGATGGCACCGTGGTAATTGCTCGAACCGACGATTATTTCTTTGGTGTGCTTCACTCCCGTGTTCATGAGCTTTGGGCAAGGCGCACTGGAACACAGCTGCGTGAAGCCGAAAGTGGCTTTCGCTATACGCCTTCGACTTGTATCGAAACCTTCCCCTTCCCCTGGCCGCCCGGCCAAGAACCCAGCCGTCAGCACTCATCCGCCGCAACCTCCACCGAGCCAGAAAAGCAAGAGCAAGCCATCGCCGCCGCCGCCCGCGAGCTGGTGCAAAAGCGCGATCGCTGGCTGGCCGAAGCGCCCTCCGCCGCAGGCGAGGCCATAGACCCAGCCTATTTGGCGGGCCTCAACGCCATCAAGAAAAAGCCCAAGAAAACCGAAGCCCGCACCCTGACCAATTTGTATAACCAGCGCCCCACCTGGCTAGAGCTGGTCCACAAAAAGCTGGATGCCACCGTGTTCGCCGCCTACGGTTGGCCCACCGATTTAACGGACGAGCAAATTCTAGAAAACCTGTTGGCGCTCAATTTGGCACGCGCAACAGCGTCGTAGGGGCTAAGCATTCGGCGAATGCCGCGTGTTTGACTTCGTCGAACACGCGAATGCTTCGCCCTGCCCTTGCGCGTTTCTATGCCAACGTTGGCGTTTCTATGCCGCAACCAGGGCGAAGCATTCGCTGAACCCGACAGAGTTTGTTGGGCTGCGTGCGGCGAATGCTTCGCCCCTACGATTTACGATTCTTACAATTCGATCCACAATTCGATTCGTCATGAATGATCGTCAATCATCCCGACATCGTCGGTCTATTCGTCTCCGTGATTACGACTATGCACAATCGGGCGTGTATTTCGTAACCATTTGCGCAGAGAAGCGTGATTGTTTGTTTGGAGAGGTTGTATCCGGCTCAATGGTTTTATCGCCATCTGGAAATAGTGTTTTGGATGGCTGGCTGGCACTGCCAAAGCATTTTGCGAATATCGAGTTAGATGCCTTCGTCATCATGCCAAATCATTTTCATGGCATCATACAAATCATTAGCGATGAGAATGCGAAGAAACCTGTCTCACCAGAAAACGCCAATGGAACGCAGTCAGGTTCGCTAGCAGCCATTCTGCAAAATTTCAAGTCCACGACAACGCGCAAGATCAACCAATTACGGAGTCTGTCGGGCAAAACGGTTTGGCAACGCAACTACCACGAACGAGTTGTTCGCAACCAACGTGAGCTGGATGCCAAACGCAAATATATTGCAGACAACCCGATGCAGTGGGCATTGGATGATGAGAACCCGAACATAAAGCCGCAACATGCGCCGCACTAAATTTGCACGTGCAACAGTGTCGTAGAAATCATAGGGGCGAAGCATTACGATTGTGATGCTTGTTATCGCCGTCGCCCATTCGCATTCCCAATCACACGCTTCACCTCAAACACATGCTTTACTTTTGCCAACCGCGAAATAATGCCGGTGATTAACTCCGGCTTGGGTAACTCGCCATTCAAATAAATATACACAACGCCGCTGGCCGCATCTCTGTTATCTATGTTGCAGCCCAAAATGTTGATGTGCTCATGCGACAGAATGGCCGTAAGCTCGGCCAGCAAGCCGGTGCGCTCGGCGGCTGTCACCTCAAACTGCACCGGGTAGGTTTCCACCTGGCCCTCAAACGTCACATCCAGCATCCGGTCGCTCTCCATGCCGCGCAAGTTGTCGCAATCGCGTTTATGAATTTTTACCCCGCCAGAAATACTCACATAGCCAATCACGTTATCCCCCGGTTGCGGGTTGCAGCACGAGGCCTGCGTTACCAGTACGCCGTGCGCACCCGCCACCACCCAGCCGCCCTTTTTGTTCTGCACTCTGGTGCTAGGCCGAATTAGATTCAGCAGCGGGTTGCCGGTTTGCTTCGCCTTCTCGCGGCGGCGCTCTTCTTCCAACACGCGCCCGGCAATGCTGCCAGTCGTGATATGTCCATAGCCGACCTGCTCCAAAAACTCATCCAGGTCGTCGGTCTCGCTTTTGTAAAACGCAAAAATATCGTCTACTTTCAGCCAGTTATCCACGCTCAGGCGGCGCAGCTCACGCTCAATAATCTCGCGCCCGCTCGTAATGTTCGAGCCGCGCTCTTGCTTGCGGAACCACGCTTTTACTTTGGCCTTTGCGCTGGCCGTATACAAATATTCAGGGTCGTGAATCCAATCTCGGCTGGGCGTGGCGTTGTTACGCGTAATAATTTCTACTTGCTCGCCAGTCTTTAGCTTCGTTGTCAGCGGGGCCATCGCCCCATCAATTTTGGCCCCCCGGCACTTGTGCCCCACCTCGGTGTGAACGTGATACGCAAAGTCCAACGCCGTCGCCCCATTCGGCATTTCGATCAACTTGCCCAGCGGCGTAAAGCAATAAATGTTGTCCTTAAAGTGCTCGGCCTTCATCGCCGCCATAAAGGTTGTGGCATCGTCGTTCTCATTGCCCAGCGCCTTAATCGCGTCGCGCAGCACTTCAATCTGCTTCATGTAATCTGCGCTCAAATCGCCCTG
>JAYTNY010000502.1:0-3614 GCA_043748055.1 Roseobacter sp. | reverse complement strand
ACCAAATCAGCTTTGGTTAAAGCCACCACAGCGCGCTGCACCTGCAACAACTGCAAAATGCTGAGGTGCTCTAGCGTCTGCGGCATCGGCCCTTCATCGGCGGCAATCACCAACAAGGCCGCATCCACGCCGCCCACGCCCGCCAGCATGTTTTCGATGAAGTCAATGTGGCCCGGCACATCAACAATGCCGATTTGGGTTTGGCTAATAGCTGATGGCTGATGGCTGACAGCTAATTGCGGCAAATTCATCCACGCGAAGCCGAGGTCAATTGTCATCTCGCGCTGCTGCTCTTCGCGCAATCTATCGGGGTTGATGCCGGTGAGCGCGCGCACCAGCGTGCTTTTGCCGTGGTCTACGTGGCCGGCTGTGGCGATTACGAACATGAGAGTGTCGAATGACGAATGACGAGTGACGAGTGACGAGTGAAGTTTGATTCGTCACTCGTCGCTCGTCATTCGTCACTTGATAAGGTCTTCATCCACCTGATCATCATCCGCCGGTTTCGTTCCGTTGGCTTGTTGGGCTTCGGCGGCTTGCTGGGCTTGCTTCTTTTTGATCTGGCGGCGGCTGGGTTTGGCTTCGTTGGGCAGGTTGAGCCTGGCTGTTTCAAATAGCACGTTGGCTTCGGACAACCACTCGCGCCCAGCCTGAGCGTAGGCTTTGGTGAAGGCTTCCAGGATTTCGTAGAGCGGATTAATTTGTGGCTGGAACACAGTGATCTCTTGCTCCAACACCGCAAGGCGCGGCTCGTAGTCGGCAATGCGTCGGTCGCGCGGGTGCCATTTCTCCTGCTCTTGCACCATAAAGCTGCGCAGCTCTTTCATGATGACCTCGCGGAATTCATCGGCCACGCGCTTGGCGCGGTCTTCGCCCTCGCGCTGAATCTCGGCGATCTCGTTGACGCGAACTTCTAAGCGTGCCGAGATATCCGGCACCTCGGCCATGACGCGCCGCACTTCCTCGCGCATCTGAATAAAGCCGGTCACTTGTTGCTGCACTTCGTCGGCCCGCACTTTTAGCTTTTCCACCACCTCGGCATATTCGGCAAACTGCCGCTCGCGCCGAATATCGGCCACACGCTGAGACTCAAGCGCCTGGCTCTGCGCCTCCAACACTTTGGCTGCTTCTTCCAAATCCACGTTCTTGCGCCGAATCGCATCGTCCAGCAAGAGCAGGCGCGGCGGGAACTGGTCAATCAACTTGCGAATGTCGGGCAGCTCTTGCTCCACGCTCACAATACGTTTGTTGTCTTGGCGGCGCTGCTCCTCCAAATAGCTGATCTGGGCTGTCGGCGCGTCAAAGCGCCGCTCCAGATCCATCAACTGCACCTGCGTGCGGCTAATCTGCTCGGCCAATCGGCCATCTTCAACCTTGCGCGTCTCGATGTCCTCGGAATACTTGCTATACGGCTTCACCTCGCGCTTGAGCTCGTTAAGCTGGCGCACCAACGCTTCAATCTCGATCTGCCGCACGCGCAGGCCCTCGCGTTCGCTCTTGGTGCGCTGGTCTTCCATACGCTCCACCACCTGGCCGAACTCGCCGCGCACCTGTTCAATCGAACTCGTCCAGCCCATGGTGCGCGGTAGCTGCGTCTTCAGTTCGCTGATGGAACTCTCCAGCGATTGGGCGTAGCGCGTGCGCGCCTCCACTTCTTTGGAGAGCGAATCCACGCGCTCCAGCAACTGAATAAGCTGCTGGCGGTCTTTGCGCCGCTCTTCATCCAGGTATTGAACCAGACGGGTTACTTGGTTTAAGTCCATATGAGTTTGAAGGTTTGAAGGTTTGAAGGTTTGAAGGTTTGAAAGTTTGAAGGTTTGGAGCTTTCCAACCTACCAACCTTCAAACTTTCAAACCTCGTCCTACTGCTGCCACATCCTACCGCCTTCCAGCATGATGCAATCGCCATTCACCAAACGCGGGCCGGTGAGCAGGAACAGCACCACCTCGCCCATGTCGTCTGGCTCGCCCACTACTTTTAGCGGGTTGCTATCGGCATACTTCTGCCAGGCTTCGTCGCTCATGTCCTCTGGGCGCAGGGCCGGGCCGGGGCAGATGGCGTTGACGCGAATCTTTGGGCCGAAGTTGAGCGTTTGGCTGCGGGTGAGCGCCAGCAACGCCGCCTTGCTGAGCGAATGCGCTACGTAATGCTTGCCGGGGTAAAACGCACCCTCGTCCACAATGTTGATGATGTCGCCGCGCCGATCAGGCGCATCCTCAAAAATGGCTTTGGCAAATACTTGGCTCAGCACAAACGGGCCTTTGGTGTTCACATCAAAGGCTTTGTCATAGTCGGCCTCGCTGGTCGCAAAATAATCGTTGGGCACAAAGCTGGATGCGCTGTTGATCAGAATATCCAGCTTGCCAAAGTGCGCTAATGCGCGCGCGCCCAGCGCCGCCGCCGCATCCCAGTTGCCCATATCGGCCTGGGTGATGAGAACCCGCCGACCCAACGCCTCAATCTCTCGCCCGGTCTCCTGGGCCGCCGTAGCGCTGCCGCCGTAATGCAACACAATGTCCGCGCCCTCACGCGCCAACGCCAACGCAATCAACCTGCCCACCCGGTGCGCCCCGCCTGTAACGAGAGCGATTTTGTTTTGAAGTTTCATAAATTTGGTGATTAGGGATTAGGGATTGGTGATTGAGTTAAGCAATCGCCAATCCCTAATCACCAATCACTCCCCGTCGAATGTTATATGATTTCGCTATGCCCAACCTGCCCAGCAACAAACCCGCCGAAATCGCCGAGCGCATTCGCCGCAACCATGCGCTAGAACACGCCACCCTGCACATGCTGGCCGAGCGCAACCCAGACTTGCGCGGGGGGGGCCGCGCCCAGCACAACGGGTTTTATCTCTACGGCAATTTTGATTTGAATCAAATCGCCTGGGCTGCCGATGAGGCCATCAAACGCATGTGCGCCGGGCAGAGCAGGCTGGCCATTCACCCTGGCTGCGGCACCAACTTGGTCACATCCGGTTTTCTTACGGGTGGGCTGGCGTTGTTGATGGCGCGCCTGACCGGCAAACGCGCCCGCTGGCACGAGCAACTGACCGGCGCGATTTTGGGCGGCCTGGTCGGTTCGTTCCTGGCCATGCCCCTCGGCCCGTGGATGCAAGCCAATGTGACAACGAGCGCAAATATGCAGGGTGTGAGTGTGCGCGGCATTCGGCGCAGCAGTTTGGGTCGGCTGCAAGGGTTCTTTGTGGAGACGGAGATTCGTTAAAACTTACTCTCACTCCCCGTCTGCATCTCCAATTTCTCCAAAATGCGCCGCGCATCTTTGTCATTCGGGTCGGTCGCCAGCGCCCGCTTGAACGCCGAGACGGCTTTGTCCAACTCGTTGCGGTCTCTATAAATCAAGCCCATGTTGTAGGCCACGCTGCGGGCGTGCGGGTCCAGCTCCAGCGCCCGCGCAAAGGCGAGCAGGCTTTGGGTCTGGCGCTCGTCCGTCGCCGTAAGTGGGTTGCCCAAATAGGCCGCGCCCAGGTTCGTCCACACCTGCGCGTTGTCGGCGTCGGCCTATTTGGGCAACCCACTTACGGCGACGGACGAGCGCCAGACCCAAAGCCTGCACGCCTTTGCGCGGGCGCTGGAGCTGGACCCTCACGCCC
>JAYTNY010000501.1:0-4192 GCA_043748055.1 Roseobacter sp. | reverse complement strand
GTCGCCGCAATGGCGTCGCTCTGGCTCAGCTTGCCCGCTCGCCAATCGGCTAGGGCCTGCGTGGCATCGGCGCGTGCAGAACTTAATTTTGTGCTTTTGCGGAAGGCCCGTATTTGCAGCCATTGCTGCGCAGCCTCAGGTTGGTTTTGCTCGATGGCCTTCAGCGTAGCTGCATAGCCACCTTTCAACATCAGCGCCCAGGCACTCGCTCGCGCGGCGGCAAACTCGGCAGCGTTATCGCCGTTGTCGTAGGGGCGCAGCAATGCTGCGCCCCTACCAATCTCATCTGCAACCTCCGGCGCAAACGGCTGAAGTAACTCGGTGTAGCGGGCCAGTTCTTGCTTCGCTACGTCCAACTTCGCTTGTGCACCCGCTGCGTTACCGCCCAGCAATTCCGTCTGCGCCTCAAACATCGCCTTACGCGCCGCATCCGCAAACTGCCAGGGCGCAGGCGTTTGGGCGCGAACCTGTGCGGGCGCAAACGCCATCAACAAAGACAACACAACCAATAAACTATTTTTGAATTTCAACATCATCACAATCGAACTCACAGCGCCCAAAGGGCTTTAAGCCCTTTGGGCGCTAACTCCACCTTGTAGTCATGCGCGCCTTACTTCTGCCGCGCTTTCTGCCTTTTTTGGATTCACCCGCAGCTTGTTGTTCTCGCGCTCTGCCAAGAAGTAGCTGCCCAACACAAACGCCGCCGCCGCCACCTGCGCCCCAATGCCCTGCCAGGTGGGGTAAACCCCAAACCACACGCCCATCCAATACGGCACCGGCAAATTAATCGGGCTGACCGGTAGCCAGCGCACGGCTTGCATCACATGCACGGTTTGGCCCACCATCTGCAATAGCACCGTGCCGATGAGTGCGCCGGTAACGACCAGCAAATGCTTATACGGCAAGCGCGATTGCAGCTTAAACGCCAGCACTGCCACCAGCAACACGGCGGCCGCACCCAGCGCCAGCCCTTGCAGCACCACGCCCACGCCCGCCTCCAGCACCAGCACCTGGCTAAACAGCACCGTCTCAAAGCCCTCGCGGTAGACGCTGGTGAACCCGACCAGCACCAGCGCCAAAAACTGGCTGGCCTCCGCGCTCACAATGCCCTTGCGTTTGCGGGCGTGAATGCCCGCCATCCAACCTGTCCAATACACTTTATGAAAGAACCAGTTGAGAATGAGCAGTAGCACTGCCACGCCGATGACCGAGACCACCGCCTCCAGCCGCTCGCCAAACTGCATAAATTGATTGAGCAGCCCGCGCATCGCAAACCACGTCAACAACGTCACGCCCGTCGCCGCCCACAGCCCAATCTTCAGCGGCTTCTTAAAGCGTTGGTCTTCGTTGCGGCGCAGCCCCGCAAAAATAGAGGCGATGATGACCACCGCCTCCAACCCCTGCCTAAAAATAATCACCGCTGCGTTGCCAATCACCGCTTCCGGCGAGACGCGCCCGCTGCCCACCAAACTCTGCGCCCGCACCAACCCATCGTTAATCTTCGCCGTCGTCGCCCGCACCTGCGCCACATCCGCCTGTTGGCTAATCAACGTCAACAACCCTGGCGTGTCCTCGAAGCCCTGCCAGAACAAGCCGCTCAGCTCGTTCGCCAACTCCGGCGCAAGCCCACGCAAGCGAATCTCCGGCCCGGCATCCAAAATGGCATAGCCTTCCAGCCGGGCGCTCTCGGCCTGTGGGAATTGCTTTGCGCCAGCAGCCTTCTCTACGTTGCGCAGCATGTCTCGAATATTGTCAAAGTCGGCGCTGGGGTTGCTTTGCACCCAGTCTTTGGGCACCAGCGTTTGCCAGGTCGCCATCACCTCGTTTTGGCTGGAGGTGATTTGCGCGGGCGCAGATACCTGCGCGAGCAGCGTCTCCAGTTCGCGCAGTTGGCCCATCAGTTGCGCCGTCGCTTGCGGGTTCATCACGTTCAAATCGGGCGCAAGGTCGTTAAACGATTCCTCGGCAGCCTTGCGGAAAGTAACGGCCTCATCAAACTCAATCTGGTTCGAGATGATCGCCTTGCCGTTCTCATCGCGCACCCCGCGCCCATAGTTCGGCGCAATCAGCGAGAGATAACGCCCCACTTTGATCGCCCGATTATTTCGCTCAGTCTCGCTCAGCGGTGCGGCGCGGAAACCGTTTAGCAAAGCACTAAGATGCTGGGATGCAGTAACGAAATTAATGATGTCATGCTGTGCTGCTGTTACAGCAGCACAGCATGACATCAGCTCCGCAAATGCCCGTTGCACCGCATCGCTCTTCTCCGCCCCAAACTGCGCCGCATACGCCCCCTGCACAATCTTGAAGTACCCACTCGCCAGCCCAATCGCCTCGGCGCGGCTCAGCTCACTTTTCTTCGCGTGGGCTTTGCTTGCATCGTTCAGCGCATCGTTCATCTGGAACTGATACGTGTCCAATAGCTCTGTTTGCACCAATGCCGCTGCGTCTTTGGGGACGCGCTCGCCCGCAATGGCCGCCTCCAGCGCCAGTGTGGCATTGGCGCTGGCCGATTGAAAGCGCGTGCTGGTTCTAAACTCGCGCAGCAACAACCAATCACGGGCGGTTATCGCATCGCCTTTGCCCAGCGCGTTCAGCCCGGCCTCCATGCCTGCCCGTAACAATGCAGGCCACAATGCGCCGCGCAATGCCGCCATTTGGTTCGGCCGATTGTGCGTCACTGCCTGCGCCAAATCTTCAAATACTGCGTCGTCAATCTGCGCAGCCGCTCGCGGCGCATTTGCCTTCAGCACAACGCCAAGCTCATCGTTGTAAATGCGCTGCGCCTCGCGCACCAGCTTCCCGGCAGTTGCCTTGTCGTTCTCCAACAGGGCCAGTTGCGCCTGCAACAACGTTTGCTTGATTGCGCCTGCGTGCGTCCAAGCCCCACCCGAATCCGCTGCCACAATGCGCACCGAGGCCAGCGCGTACGCCATCACCAAAACGCACAAAAGCGGGCGCAGCCAGAAGGCCAGCCCATTGCGAGATGCAGGTTGAGTTGAACGTTTACTCAAAAGTGATCGGTGAATGGGGATTAGGGATTGGGGATTAGGGATTGGTGATTAGCGATTTACCAATCACCAATCCTTAATTACCCAATCCCTAACCACTAATCCCCATTCACCTCCTATTGCTCTACCTTAATGCCCACCAACGCCGCCGCCTGCGCCACTTGCCCGGCCAATGCCTGCGCGCGGTCTTGGGCTTCTTTGCCTAGCGTCTCGGCCTGGGCTGGGGTGAACTTGGCGCCGCTCTTTTCTTTGGTCAGCGTCTCTTTCACCAGCGTGTCCAAATCGGCATAGCCCTTCTCAATTTGCTTGGCAAGCTCGGCGTTCTTGCCGCTAATGGTCGGATGCACGCCGCCGTAAATCGTCTTGATGCTTTCGACGATGCGGCTGACATCTTCCAGGCGGGTCTTGGCGACGAAGGCTTGTTGGTCTGCGGCGGCATCGCCACTCACAAAGCGGCTGTCCTTCCAGTTGCCAAAGTATTCGTCCATCGTCGGGGTCATGGTGACGAGGGCCTGGAAAGCATCCTGCTCGCTGGGTTGCCATGCGTTAATCGCAGCCACGGCCTCGTTGGTGTATTGCACCAGCCCGTCTGCGCTGCCCATGATTAAGTTGGCCTCTGGCAACACATCGCCAAAGCCAATCTTGCCATCGCCGTCCACGTCAACGCCTTTTGCGCCAATCCACTCGGCCCGTGTGCCGAATAGCTGTGGCTCAATCAGCCAGTTGTAGAAGCTGCCGGGGTTCTTCACCTCTTTGCCATCCGGCAGCTTTAGGGTGAACTCGGCCACGTTGTCGCCCTCGCTGCGGCCGCTGTCCAGCAGCACATCGAACTTGGCCAGGCTGGGCACACCGGCCACAATGCCCTCCACGTTTTCATAGCTGTTGTCGGCGTTCGTCCAATACTCGCGCATCTTCAGCAGTACAGGCCGCAGGGCGCTGCCATCGCCCCAGGCTTTGGCGTAATCGAAGTTGGCGACCTTCACCGCCTCGTAATATTTTTTCGTCTCGGCCTGCAAGCCTTCGGCGTTGCTCTTCATTTGCGCGCCGTAGTTTTGCAAATATTTCTTTACGCCGTCTAAATTGCTGCTGGCTGCCGGTGCAGCGGCGGGTTGGGCCGTTGAGCTGGATGGGGCTTGTGTCGGGGCTGCGCACGCCGACAAAATCAAGCTCACCGTAGCCAG
>JAYTNY010000500.1:0-2896 GCA_043748055.1 Roseobacter sp. | reverse complement strand
ACAAGCCATTTGATGCGCTTGTGGCTCAAGTTACGCTTATCTATTGATATTCAGACGTTCACTGTGACCGGGTCATGAGCGTTTTTTCACACAAGACGTAACTTATAAAAGATACGAGTGATATGCGTCTCCAGCGTTTTGGATTTGATATTCAATGCATCTGCAATTTCACAGTTTTGCAAGCCTGTGGCAATCAAACGTAGCACTTCTGCCTCGCGTTGGGTTAGGCAAGCTTCATCAAGTGATTGTGGTTGAGTACGCGCCAATGTTTCAGACATGCGTACCCCCCCCCCCCTGAAAATTTCCGCGAGTGATTCATGAGTCCCCCTTTGTCGCCAGCCAATTTGTGTGCTAGCTAAAAGCTAATGAATTCGACCTTCACAAAGCGTAGCACATAAAAACGCAAAGAATGAATTTGCGAGTGCAGTACAAACCGAAGTGGCACAACTAACATCGACGCAGGCTACACCTCCGTCGGCCAGTTTCTCAATCACGGCATCACTCTCGACAAGACCGGTAGCCTCACCGTGCTGTTACAAGTGAACCAAGTCATCAACTTCCGCACTCCACACATCAATCTGGACTCACTGTATGACTTGGAGGCATCAGTTCGACCCACCCACAACCCGGCTGTCGGTTGTGCAGGCCGTAGGTTTAGCCAACACCGCTACACATCGCTACAATCTTTGCATGGCATTCACCACTCGCCCGGTCATCATGGGCACACGCGGCGTTGTTACAGCAGGTCATTATTTAGCGGCACAAGCTGGGTTGCGCATCATGCAGCAGGGTGGCAATGCCATCGATGCAGGTGCCGCCATGTGCATCGCCTTAAATTTATTGGAGCCGCAGAACAACGGCATCGGCGGGGAAGCGCCCACGCTGATTTACAGCGCAAAAGAGCGCAAGGCTTACGCCGTAAGCGGGCAAGGCTGGTCGCCGCAAGCGTTAACAGTGGATTGGTGCAAAGCCAATGCCATCGATCTGATCCCCGGCGATGGCTACTTGCCCGCCTGCGTGCCCGCCACGCTGGATACATGGGCGTTGGCGCTAGCCCGTTTTGGCACACTGAATTTTGCGCAGGTGTTGCAACCGGCCATCGAGTTAGCTGAAGACGGTTTCCCGATGTACGAAGGCCTGCACGCGCACCTCAAAAACAACACGGCCAAATACACCGAGCACTACCCCAGCACCGGCGAGATTTATTTGCCGAGCGGCAAAGCCCCAAACGTTGGCGAGGTATGGTGCAACAAAGACTTTGCCAGCATGCTGCGGCGGCTGGTGCAGGCTGAGACGAACGCGCAGGGCCAGGGCCGCGTGAAAGGCATCGAAGCCGCACGCAACGCGTTTTACGAAGGCGAGATCGCCGCGCAGATGGTGGACTTCATCAACACAAACCCGATGAAGGACGCGACAGGCCGCGCCCACACCGGCCTGCTGAGCCGCGCCGATTTCGCCGAGTGGCACGCCGAGTTAGACGAGCCTGCAACGCTGAACTATGGCGGCTTTGAGGTGTTGAAGTGCGGGCCGTGGACGCAGGGGCCGGTGTTCTTGCAGCAGTTGGCGCTGCTGCGCGGTTTTGATTTGCAGGCGATGGGCCACAACAGCGCCGAGTATTTGCACACGCTGATGGAAGTGGCTAAGTTAGCGTTCGCCGACCGCGAGGCGTATTACGGCGACCCGAAGTTTGATGATGTGCCAATGAGTTTGTTGCTTTCAGAAAGCTACAACGATGCGCGGAGAAACTTGTTACAGCACCAAGCATCCAGCATCATGCGCCCAGGCGATGCGGGGCGCGGCGTGCCCGCATACGCGGCTAACTTTGATGTGGCAGCGGATAACCGGCAGGGTATGGCGATGGGTGATTTGGGCGTGGTGCAACGGCCATACGCCATCAAACACACGCATTTGGGCGATACGACGCATTGCGATGCGATTGATCGCGCGGGCAACATGGTGGCCTGCACGCCCAGCGGCGGATGGATCGGCACCTCGCCCGTCATTCGTGGGTTGGGGTTCCCGCTGGGCACACGTGGGCAAATGTTTTATCTCAACCCCAACCGCCCCAATGCCTTGCAGCCACGCAAGCGCCCACGCGCTACGCTGACACCTTCATTGGTGCTGAAAAATGGCGAGCCGCACGCCGCCTTTGGCACACCCGGCGGCGATGGGCAAGACCAATGGACGCTGCAAGCATTTTTGAACATCGTGGAATTTAGGATGAATCTGCAAGAAGCGCTGGATGCGCCCACCGCGCACACGCTTCACTTCCCGTCGTCGTTTTACCCACGCAGCGCCTTCCCCAACAAGATAGAAGTCGAGAACCGCATCCCGGCTGATGTGATTACAGGCTTGCGAGAACGCGGGCACGATGTGGATGTGATTGACGGCTGGCAAAACGGCAAGTGCATGGGCATTTTGTTTGATGACGTGCGCCGGGTGATTTATGGCGGGGCGTCGCCCAGGCACCAGATTGGGTATGCGATGGGGTGGTGAGGGAACAGCGTATGGCGTCTTACGTATTGCGTTGGGCGCGCTGCGTACCCAACGCAATACGTAAGACGCCATACGAAACAAGCATCATGCAACGCACCAAAGCCATCGAGCTATTAACCCAACACAAAATTGCGTTCGAGGTCAAAGAATTCACCGCAACCGAGTTCACCGTGGAAGAGACCAGCGAACACCTCGGCATCCCACTCAACCAGTTGTTCAAAACACTTGTTGTCAAAGGCGAGCGACGCGGCATAGTGATGGCATTAGTGAACGGCGATGCGCAACTGAGCCTGAGCAAGCTGGCGAAGGCGATGGGTGACAAGCGCGCCGAGATGATTGAGGTGGATGATCTCTTTCGCGTCACCGGCTATCTCAAAGGCGGTTGCTCGCCGCTGGGTGC
>JAYTNY010000499.1:0-2791 GCA_043748055.1 Roseobacter sp. | reverse complement strand
TGCACTCTTGGTATGAGCGCAAAGAGGATTCGCAACCAAATCAAAAAAATCAAGCTACTACGGCTCGCTAAACCCAATCATTTCAACAAAACTCATATGAGACATCACTGAGTGCTACTCTTGTTTTCGCCTTGCTCGAAAATCTCAAATCTTCTACCAAAATAATAGCTATCAATATAACCAACAACTATGCGTTTTCCATCTGGAGTAATTGCCATACCAGTAAACGATGGCCTCAAAGACAGTTGATTACTCTCCTTCCCCAATATGCTGAGACATTTGCCTGTAGCTAAATCCCAGACACGGACCGTACCATCATCAGAACTAGAGATTAACCTTAGCCCATCAGAAGTTACTTTCACCTCATCCACATCTCCAGAATGTCCTCTGATAGTGGCACTGCACTTACCTGAGTCTAAGAGCCAGACCTTAATTGTCTTGTCACGTGATGCGGAAACCACACTACGTCCATCTGGCGTAATTGTGACTCCCCAAATAGTGCGAGAGTGCCCTTTGAAAACTTTGTGTGGTTGTACCTGATCTTCTGGCTCGTTCATACGCTCCATCTCGGTAGACGCCGGACGGCAGGCGGCCAACAACCGGGCGCCCTGCTCCTCAGAGCGCAACCGCCAATCGACGTATGCAAAGTGTTGACGAGAATCGCAGATTCATTAACTCCGAGACAGGATGAGGCCGAGCGTGCACCATACTTGGCCTCTCATTGTGTCAAAAGACATCCTGCAACGGTCACTGGCTGCCAAACAGACACTGGCCGAGAAGGCTTATGACTGGCCTGCCATCGGCGACAAACTGAGAGCGATGCTCAGGCTAAACGGTGACAACCAGCCAATAAGGAAGGTGATGTACCGGTTGATCGCTACCTCGATTGGATGATTGGAAGCCTCATCTTGTAAATTCATTCTGCTCGCGTAAGATTGCTCTCGCCCCGCAGCCGGTGCTTGCGATTCTTTCAGCCGTGCAGTCAGCGGCATTCAACCACAACTCAAGTTCCGACTGCTCAACCCAGATCAAGCAAAATCAAGGAGTTTCCCCCAATGGCAGAATCCAACGGATGGGATTTTAAGCGGAAGCAGCAACTGGTCGAGGCTTTGTTGGCTTGCACTTGCCTGCAAACATCGCAATCACGCAATCAAATTAAGGGGGAGTTGCGGTCGCAAATCAGCCAGCGCATCGAAAACTTCGACAATGCCAGGCAAGATGCGACCAGCATCGTCAACGCCTGCCTCAATTTTCCTGACGGCTTGGCGGAACTGATGTCTGTCGTAGAGTTTCACGAAGGCCCCACACTGGCTTGGCAAAAGCTGCAAGCCGTTTATCAAGGCAGCCCAGCCAGTAACGCCGGGCAAACATCGGCACAGATAAAAACACCTGATGCTCGGCCGCCAGCGCCTGAATTAGCGAAACCCGCTGCGCAAATCCCCGCGCCTGAGGTTGCGCCATTGGTGACACCGCCCGCACTGGCACCGGCGGTCAAACCGGCAGTCCCGCCCGCCGCCGATCAACCGCCCGCGAATCCCATTGTGTCGCCGCCCGCCAATGTCGCCTCAGACGCGGCATCCAATAAAAACAAAATGATTCTTTTCGGCGTGCTGCTCGTGGTGGTCTTGTTGCTAAGCGTGGTCTTTGCCGGAGGTTGGTTGCGTTTCGGTTTGAATGGGCAATTCAGCTTTGTGATGTATGTGATTCTCGGTTTGCTGGCGGCGGTGACTTGTTATGGGTTGCTGGCGAGCACCGGCGAGATTGATGGCGAACAACATAGCGTAAAGTTCAAGCTCACCGGCGCAATCGTTGCGCTCGTCGCTGTCGCTGGCGGTGGCGCGTTGTATGAGAAATACGTTCCGCACCGCGCCGCTACGTTTGCGCAACGGGTGAATTTTTATAGTGCGCAACCAACACAACTCGAAAAGCTCAACGGCGCGGCGACGCTGGCCTTTGGCTACGAACGCCGCACTGAAACGCTGCGCGAAACGGGTACGCTGCTTTATCTGGGGATTCCGAGCGAATGGCTGGGACAGGTGGCCCGCCTTGATCTCGACTCGCCCGACTTTGAACTCGCTCCACTCGAACGTTCACCCATCTTCACCGATGGCGAACCCGTCGCGTTCAAAGTCGCCCGCAAGCGAAAGTTTGCCGTTCCCGCCGAAGCCCAGTTAGATTTGCGTTGGCAGTTAGGCAGCTATCGGCAAAAACCAAACGGCAATGCGAAACAGCTCGCCTTGCAAGTGCGCGTCACGTCACAAAGCGATGCCGTCATTCCGCTCGACACCGATGGCACGTTGACGATTTTGAGTGGCACGGGTGCCCCGCTATTTACCTTAGGCCTCACGATGCCTGAGATCGTCCATCTGTCCGCGCGCGCCGCTCAGTTAATTCGACTGGAAGGATTCATGACCAAAGCGCAATATGGCACGGTGGCCAAAGGCACAAGAGCAGTGCTCAAGCTGGAATATGACCAGATGATCGAACGCAATTCGCGCGCGTTTCAGACCGAATTCACTTTCAATAAACAAACGATTCCGGCGGTGCGTTGAGCCGCTTGGGTATTTTCATTTTGCGACGCACTGATTAAGCTAAGGCGTGGGTGTTAGCCGTTAAGCCCTTCCGAAATCTAATGGCCAAAAATTGCTATGACGTTTCCCTCTGAGTTGCAATTCGATGACAAGAGCAAATTTGTGCAAGCCTTGCTGGCGTGCAGCAGCATGAGTACGCGTCAGTCACGCGATCTGGTTATCGGGGATTTGAACGCGTCTATCCGAAACGCCATCAATCG
>JAYTNY010000498.1:0-24859 GCA_043748055.1 Roseobacter sp. | reverse complement strand
TTTTTGCTCTTGTTAAATTGCAGCAAACGCTCCCAGCCATCCCGAAAACGATTAGGCCACTTGCCAGGATAGCTGTTCTTTTTGTGCCACATGAACTCTTCAGTCCACAGCCAGCCTTGCTTCTTCAATGCCAAAATGAGTTCAAGCACGTAGGTGTGGCGCTCACCATTCACCACTTTTTCTTTGATGTTGAGAATAAAAGTGCCATCGGGTTTAAGCACACGCAAAAGTTCTATGCCGATGGGCAGAAACCAATTTACATAGTCATCCGGCTTCACACCGCCGTAGGTGTTTGCACGGCTATCGGCATACGGCGGAGAGGTGACAATCAAATCAATGGAGTTATCAGAGAGTTCTTTTAACTTCTCTCGCGCATCTCCGCTAATCAGCTTGGCTTCAACAACGTCCTTCATGGTGAACTTGGCTAACTAATCTTTTCTTCCAACCAGCTTTCGCTATCCATAATCTCTGGCGAGCCTACAAACTCAAATTGCTGTTCCTCGCGTTCCGTCGGCCATGAGCCATCTCGGGCTTCGAGATGATTTTCTGCGATGCGTATCGCATCTTCGGCACTGTTGCAGCGTACGCGAACCAGATAAATGCGCGAAACGCCGACTGCGTAAATCTCCATAAAGCACCTCCGAACATTAAGTTACAACACAATCAACGGCTGCTCCTGCGCTAATGCAACAGTGCCCGTCAGGTCATACTCCATCGCGCCGGTAATCTTCACCAGCACCATCTCGCCCGCAGGCACAGTACCTTCAATAATCACCAGGCCGTCTACCTCTGGCGCATCTCTGTACGTGCGGCCCACGCTCAGGCCGTCGTTCTGGCCTTCGATCAGGGTCAGCAACGTCTTGCCCACCTGGCGCTGGTTTTTGCTGAGGGAAATCTGTTGCTGCTTCGCCATCAGCCGGTCACGTCGCTCGGCAGCTACCTCGGCGGGCACCTGATCGGGCATCGCGCCGCTGGGGGTGTCAGCCTCGAAGCTATACGTAAACGTGCCGACGCGATCAAACTGCATCTCCTCCACGAAATCCAGCAAGCCCTTGAACTCATCCTCAGTCTCGCCGGGGAAGCCCACGATGAATGTGGTACGCACCGCCAAATCGGGAATCTGCGTACGCATCTTGCCGACAGTCTTATGCACCCAATCTATGTTGCTGGGTCGGCGCATGCGCCGCAGCGTGGCCGGGTGGCCGTGCTGAAGCGGAATATCCAAATACTTCACCACCTTGTCATTCGTTGCCATCACCTCAATTAATTTGTCCGTCACCGCACCCGGGTAGGCATACATGAGGCGCACCCAATCGAGTTGCGGTGCCTCTTGGGTGATGTCGCTGATCAAGTTCGCCAGGCCATCGCGCAAGCCGAGGTCGCTGCCATAGTCCGTCAAATCTTGCGCGATCAAGATCAGCTCGCGCACGCCTTCTTTCGCCAAGTTGCGCGCCTCGTTCAAAATCAATTCGGGCGGGCGAGACTTCATCGTCCCCTTAATTGCGGGGATAGTGCAGAACGCGCACGGGCGGCGGCAGCCATCCGCAATCTTCACGTAGGCGCTGACGCCCTGGATGCTGGTGCGCCACGCGCCCTTCTCATCGTCACCCACCGTCAGCACATCAGATGGGATGTGATACATCGGCTCCGGCTTGCTGCGCCCACGAACTTTGTCAATAAACTCGACGATGTCCATCCAGCGCCGCGTGCCAATCACGCCATCCAAGCCCGGCACTTCCAGCGCCAGCTTCGGCCCCCACAACTGGCTGAGGCAGCCTGCGGCGATGAGCATCTGGCCCTTCTTCTTCTTGTCGGCCAGCTCACGCAAATTGCGAATGCTTTCATCGCGGGCCGGGCCGATAAAGCCGCAAGTGTTGACGATTAGCACATCGGCGTGCTTGTGGTTCTCGGTGCCTTTGTACTCGTTGTCGTTCAGCAGTTGAGCGATAGAGTCCGAGTCCACCGTGTTTTTGGAGCAGCCCAGCGAGAGCAGGTAGTAAGTTTTCTTTGCCATTCAGGGAAGAGAGATTGGAGATTAGAGATTAGAGATTGAAAGTCGTTATTTCTTTTTGAATTGGCGGGCCAGTTTTTCTAGGCCGACAATTTCATCTAGCGCGGCCAGGGCGTTGGGAAATTTCTCCCACAGCCAGTCGGTGTGCAGCCAAAAGCCGGGCAACACTTCGGAGCTAAAGACGTTGTTTTCTATTTCAACGCGGTCGTAATGCCCATCGCGGTTCAAATGATAAAACTCGGCGCTGTGGCGGCGCGGGCGGTTGTCTATGATCCAGTACTCGCGCACGCCCGCTGCTTCGTACTCGTCAAACTTATCTTCACGGTCGCGTTGCACGCTGTCTTTGGAGACGATCTCGATAATTAAATCCGGCGCGCCATCAATGCGGTCATCATTCACAATGTTCATGCGCTTGCGAGAGACAAACACGAGATCTGGCTCACGAAAACTGATCTTGCTAATGCGTACTTCAAGTGGCGCAATCCCAACGTACCCCAAGTTAAAAAGCTCAACAAAAATACTGAGCAGCTTGTGCAAGAAGCCATTCAATGTTTGATGAATCGTCTTTGGCGGCATAAATTCAATCACCTCTCCTTGTACCCACTCAGTGTGCATGTCTTCATCTGACCAAGCCAAGTATTCCTCGTAACTCATGCGAAGCGGCACTTTGGTCACATCGTTGGAAAGCATCAACTTATCAACTGGTTTTGTTTTGATTTGTGTGTCCATCAGCCTCACCTCAAAAAATCATTTTAACAGTCGGGTTACGCCAACACACGCGGCGGCAGCAACACCCGGAACAGCGTTTGTGGGCAAACCAACACCGAGAGCGGGCGCTGCATCTCCTCGCGGTTCAGCAAGCCCAGCCGCTCGAACACGCCAAAGTAAGCATCCGTCAGTTTTGCCTCGGTCAGCACCAATACCGCGTGCCAAACGGAATATGTGCCGAGTGCCCCATCCAGCCGATAGAAATAGCTGTCCACCGGATGCGTCAAGATCAACGTCATGGCATCTAAGCTCTCAAAGCCTGTGTGCGTTGTTGGCGGTTGGCCGGTGTCTTCGAGGTGAACGCGCAGGTCGCTCCAACTGGATTGCGCTCGCATAGCATAGCGCGTGTATCGCCGCTGCACTGCGTCGTAAACGCAATCCATCTCATACCGCGCCCGGTGCCACGGAATGTGCCACATTACCCGTGCCAGATTCACCACCCACGACCCTAACGTGGTGCCAAAGAACCACACCCCGTGCTGGCCGGTGCGCTTGTTGATGACATACGCACGGTAATTCGTCTGCCCAAAGCCAAAGCGTGCGAAAGGCAACGCCCGAAAGCGAAAGTCCGCATCCCAAAATGGCACCGCGCTAATCAAGGCTCGTCGCTCGCCGTGCACCTGGATCTCAACGATCTCAAATCGATCTTGTGGAATATGCGGCAGCAGCCGTACTTTGGGGATGGCGTAGCTGATGAGCGCGAAGTGAGCCAACGTCGAATCCACATCCAGCCAACCCGCACGCGGCGGGCGCAGGCGTTGTTGCAGTTCAGCGAGGTAGTCCATTAAATACAGATTGTAGAGAACGTTTGACGCAAGACGCAGGACGCATCAAACTCCGCGCCAGTCAAATTAACTCAAAGAGGAAAGACCGCAATGGTATTAAAAGGCAGCACAACCATAAACGCCTCCAAAGAAAAAGTGTGGGCGTTTCTCACCGAGGCCGAAGGCGTGAGCCAATGCGCGCCCGGTGTCGAAACCTTTGAAGTGCTGGAACCCAATAAATCTTTTCGGGTTCTAGCAGGCATTGGCTTTGGCACGGTGAAAGTAAAGTTCAACACCGATGTGGAATGGCTGGAGCTAGACCCACCCCACCGAGGCAAGATGAAAGCGCACGGCAAAGCCCCCGGCAGCGCCGCCGATGTCATCACCGAGATGGCCCTGAGCGACGCGCCCAGCGGCGGCACGCAACTCGATTGGAGCGCCGATGTCGCCATCAACGGCACCATCGCCAGCCTGGCCACGCGCCTGATGGGCAGCGTGGCACAGAAATTAGCAGGCGCATTTTTTGAATGTGCAAAAGGGAAAATAGAAAATTGAGAAAGATGCACCACGGAGGCACCGAGAACACAGAGCAGAAATAAAAAAAGCTCTGTGTCTCTGTGGTGAAAAAAATAAATCACCATGAAACTAATTACTTACCAAGACTCATCTGGCACACATATCGGCGCACTACGCAACAACACCATTGTTCCGTTGGATTCGGTTGCGCCCAGCCTGCTGGCGCTGATTGACATGGGCGCCGACGGCATGGCGAAAGCAAAACAAGCCGTCGCCAATGCCAAAGCCGTCGTCCCCGCCACCAGCGTCAAGCTGCTCTCGCCCATCCCACGCCCGCGCCAAAACGTTATTTGTGTGGGGCTGAACTATGTAGCCCACGCCGCCGAGGGTGCGCGCGCAGCCGGACGCGAGCTAAAGCTGCCCTCGCATCCGGTCTACTTCTCCAAAGCATTAAATGCCGTGTGCGGCCCCAACGATGAGGTGCCGCTGGACCCGAATGTGACGAAACAACTGGACTACGAAGTCGAACTCGCCTTCGTCATCGGCAAGCCTGGCAAAAATATCAAACGTGAGGATGCACTCGGCCACATCTTCGGCTACACCATCGTCAACGATATTTCGGCCCGCGAGTTGCAGACCCAGCATGGGCAATTCTTCAAGGGCAAGAGCCTGGATCGCACCTGTCCCATCGGCCCGTGCATCACCACCGCCGATGACATTGCCGACCCCGGCAACCTGGGCCTGCGCCTGCGCGTGAATGGCGAGACACGCCAGAACAGCAACAGCAACGATTTGATTTTTAGCATCCCCATTGTGATCGAGCAGCTTTCGCTCGGCATGACGTTGGAGGCGGGCACGATCATCTCCACAGGCACACCCAGCGGCGTGGCTATGGGTATGACCCCACCCCAATGGCTTAAACCCGGCGATGTGATGGAAGCCGAAGTGGACGGCATTGGCGTGTTGACGAATAAAGTGGTGGCGGCATAAAGCCTCAAAAGATGCGCCCCAACCGCCGCCTGTTGCTTGGCTTGGGCGCGGCGGTGGGCGCACTGGGTTTTGTGGGATGGGCTACCGGTTGGCTACAGCAACAACCCATCGCACAAGGCTCATGGCTCAAAGCTCTTTCTCTCACCATCAAAATCCGCCAAACATGGGGTGCCACCCAACCCAATCACGCTGCCCGCGCCGAGTTCGGCTTTTACGATGCGGCCACCAACCCCGGCGGCTGGCGTGTCTACGACCAACCGCTCGAACGCATCTTACGCACTGTCGTCGTCCATCACTCTGCGCTGCCCCTCTCGGATGGCCCACGCGAGATTCAACTCAAACACCTCAAAGACAAAGGCTATGCCGACATCGGCTACCACTTTGTGATTGATGGCGTGGGCGAGATATACGAAGGCCGCCCATTAAACGTGCGCGGTGCGCATGTGGGTGGCTTTAACACCGGCTGTGTGGGCATTTGCCTGCTGGGCAATTTTGAGGAGGCTGCGCCTGCGCCCGCACAACTCATTTCACTTGAGGCGCTGGCTGGTGCACTGCGCGATCAATTCAACATCACCCACCTCGCAGGCCATCGCGATTTTCAGCCCACCGAAACCGTCTGCCCCGGCAAAGGGTTAGAGCCGCTGCTGCCCAATCTAGCCACAAAGCTGGGCTTGCAGTTCGGCGCGGGCGGCTACAAGAGGTGAATAGGGAATAGGGATTAGTGACTAATGCAAATCACCAATCCCCATTCACCAATCTCTATTCCCCAATCCCTAATCCCTAATCACTAAATCCGTCCGCGTATCTCGCCGCAGGGTTAGCCAGCGGCGGCAGCCAAAGGTGTGGAACCAGCGCTCCACCTGCACGCCTTCGGTGTTCTTGCGCATAAAGGCACGGTCTAAGTCAATCGCGTCCGGGTCGGTCAGCGCCTCCGGCACTTCGGGCAACTCGCCATACACAAACTCGGTTACAGGCCGGGGGCCGCAGTGCGGGCAGGGGAGGGTTAGGCTCATGTTGGTAATTGGGGATTAGAGATTAGGGATTGGTGAATGCGAATCACCAATCCCTAATCCCCAATCACTCTTAATGCGTCCCCGACGACCCGCGATCTGCCAACGTCTTGTCTTTGGCGAAGCGGTCTAACGAGAACGGCGCAATGAGTTCTGGGGTCTCGCCCGTCGCAATCAGTTGGGCCATTTGTTCGCCGCCAGCGGGGATGGCCTTGAAGCCCCAAGTACCCCAACCGGTGGTGATGTAAAAGCCCTCCACACCGGTCTTGCCCATCACCGGTGAGTAATCCGGGCTCATATCGCATACGCCCGTCCACTGGCGCAGCACCCGCAGGTTGCGCAGAAACGGGAACAGCGTGATGGCGCGGTGCGAGCAACTCTGAATCAAGTGATGATCGGAGCGATACGAGTAACTGGGCTGGCGGTCAATCTCTGCGCCCAACAGTATTTCGCCCCGTGCGGTTTGCGAGACGTAAAACAGCAGCGCCGTCGAGGCCACAATTTGGTCGAACTTCAGATCGTAGTGATTGGTGACATACGCTTGTAGCGGGTGGGTGCGGATGGGCAAGCGCAGGCCCGCCATCGCCCCCAACGCCGTAACGTGGCCGCCCACCGCCGAAACAACCACGCCCGCCGAGATCGGCCCACGATCCGTTTGCACGCCCACTACCCGGTCACCGTCTTTTTGTAGCCCAGTAACGGCAATGCGTTGATGAATGTGTGCGCCGCGTTGCATGGCGCCCTCGGCATAGGCCCACACCACGCGGTCGTGCCGCGCCGTCGCACCCTCTGGGTGGTAAGAGCCGCCCAGCACCGGCCACACGCCCGCGCCGTTCAGGTCTATCGCTGGGCATAGCTTCTTCACCTGTTCCGGACCCACAAATTCGGTCTTGGCCCCAAAGGCGGTGTTGACTGCCGCCCGAGCGCGCTCGGCGCGCAGCCCGGCCTCGTTGTGGGCCAGCCACAGCAAGCCCTTCTGCTTGTGCATGATCCAGCGGTCGGTTTCGCTCTCCAGCGTTTGATACAGCTCGATGCTGTGCTGATAAAACTTGACGGCCTCGGGGATGCCATAGTTCGAACGAATGACGGTAGTGTTGCGCCCGCTGTTGCCGCCGCCAATATATTTTCGCTCCAGCACTGCTACATTCGTAATGCCATGCCGCGTCGCCAGGTAATACGCCGTCGCCAGCCCGTGCCCGCCCCCACCGACGATGACCACATCGTAATGTTTCTTCGGCTCAACCCAATTCAGTTGAACCTTCTTCTCCATGAATTCGTTCATCTAACACAAAGTGTAGCCAAGATTAAGATTCGCATGTGAACCGTTTCATTCGCTTCGCCTTCCAACAGTTCTACACCACGTTCGCCTGGAGCTACGATGCCATCGCGGCCCTGGTCTCGTTTGGCGAGTGGAAAGCGTGGGGCCGCGCGGCGCTGGCGCTTGTGCCGGAGGGCGCCCGCGTATTGGAGATTGCGCACGGCCCTGGCCACCTGCACCTCACCCTGCGTCAACGCGGCATGGCGGTGGTCAGCATAGATCGCTCGTGGCAGATGGCGCGGATACTTCGCAACCGAATCGTAGGGGCGTTGCATGCAACGCCCCTACAAGCCCAAGCCAATGCACAACGCCTGCCGTTTGCGGATGCGGCTTTTGATTGCGCCATCAGCACCTTCCCTGCCGAATTTATTTTTGCGGATGAAACCCTGCGTGAAATTCATCGCACCCTAAAACCGGGTGGCATGCTGGTCATCGTCCCCAGCACATCGTTTCGCGGCAACGGCTGGGTGATTCGGCTTGTGCAATTTGCCTATCGCGTCACGGGCCAACACGCGATGGATGTTGCGCCGGTGCGCAAGAAGTTTGAGTCGCATGGGTTTGCGCTTGCGCAACACACCTCACAAACAAAACATGCTGAGGTGACTGTGTGGGTCTGTACGAAACGACGAGCATAGCGCCCAAAGGGCTTTCGGCTTCTGAGCCGCGCCCTTTGGGTGCTGGCGATTCCGTGATAATCAGCGCACATGATTTTGCTACGAGTCCTCGCCTTCTTAGCTGGTTTCGCCCTCATCAATTTCACCATCGCCTCGGCTGTGCGCACGTTTGTGTTGCCGCGCGCCGCGCCAGACTGGCTGACGCGCTTTGTGTTTCGCATTCTGCGGCGCGCGTTCAACCTTGTCATCGCGCCCATCGAGTCTTACGAGCGACGCGACAGCCTGATGGCGTTTTATGCACCTATTGGGCTGATGATATTGACGCCGATCTGGCTCACGCTCATCGCCATCGGCAACACCGGCATTTTTTGGGCATTAAACGGCGGGGCGATGTATGACGCGTGGGCCAAAAGCGCCTCATCGCTTTTGACGCTGGGCTATGCCGCGCCCACTACTTTCATCGAATCGGTTTTGGTTTTTCTGGAGGCGGCTACCGGCATGATTATGGTGGCGCTGTTGATTGCCTACTTGCCGACGATCTACTCGGTGTTCGAGCGGCGCGAGGCACGAGTGGCAGCGATGGCCGTGCGCCTGGGCGAGCCGCCCTCGCCCATCACGCTGTTAGAGCGCTCGTACGCCATCCTGCATTTAGAGAACCTGCACACGTTGTGGACGACGTTTGAAGAGTGGTTTGAGGATTTGGAAGAGAGCCACACCTCACTCTCGGCTACGGTGTTTTTTCGCTCGCCCAACCCAAATCATTCGTGGATTACGACGGCGGGCTGCATGCTGGACGCGGCCGCGTTGGCGCGCTCCACGCTGTCTGTGCCTGCCGACCCAGCGGCTGATCTGATGATCCGCGCAGGCTACTTGGCGCTGCGGGCCATTGCCAAGCCCTACGGCTTCCCGATTCCCGACGACCCGCAATTTCCAGACACACCCATCAGCATTACCCGCGAGGAGTTTGATGCGGCTTACGACAAGCTCGCCTCGGCCCAGCTCCCCCTCAAGCCCAACCGCGATGAATGCTGGCAAGACTTTGCCGGTTGGCGGGTGAACTATGACGCGACGCTGCTGGATATTTGCGACATGGTGATGGCACCGGAGGCGTTGTGGTCGTCGGATCGCAGCCAAGGGCGCTGGCACCTCACCCCGCGCTACAAAACCCGCAACCGGCTGATGACCAAAGAGGAGCTGTACCGCGAACGCAAAGAGGCTGAGTTGCCAAATATCAAATAACTCAGGTTAAGTCCGGTGTAATGTTTGTGGGTATGCTAGAGACAGTAGTGACAAGAAGCCTGTGTATAAACCTATAGGAGTTGTATGAACCTGTTTAACCCGCGCAAAAATAAAGAAGAAGAAGTGAAAATGATGGGCCGCCTACCGCCCGGCCAATCGCTCACCGAGCGCTTCCCGGTGCTGCATTACGGCTCCATTCCCAGCTACTCGCAAAAGCACGACCTGAGCAAATGGGACATTCGCTTTTACGGCGAGGTAGAAGAAGTGAAGACGTTTAGCTGGGATGAATTTAATAAGCTGCCCATGCGCGAGATCACGATGGACATTCATTGCGTGACGCGCTGGAGCAAGTTTGACACGACCTGGAAAGGCGTGTGGCTGCCGGATTTGATTGAGCAGGGCATTATTAAGCTCAAGCCCAGCGCCAAGTTTGTGGTTCAGCATTGCGAACATGGCTTTACCACCAACTTGGACATGGAGCACATGGTGAAGCCCACCACGCTGCTCGCCACCGAGTTCAACGGCCAGCCACTCGACCCCGATCACGGCTACCCACTGCGGGTCATCGTAGGCGCGTTCAAGGCCAACTCGCAAGACCCCGACACGCGTTACTTCTGGAAGGGCGGCAAGTGGCTGCGCGGGCTAGAGTTCACGACGCAAGATCACCCCGGCTTTTGGGAACAGGCGGGCTATCACAACATTGCGCGGGTGTGGCCGGAGGAGCGTTTCGAGGGGCAGTGGTAGGGATAGACCACTGAATGCCAGTGCGCTTTAGCTGGTTAGCCCTACCCGTTCTATGCGCAGCACGGCTTCTGCCGAGGCTTCGCAGAAATATTTGCAGTAGGCGCGTGTTTCTTGCAGCAGCAAAGTGAGATAGGTTGATGTGGATTCACCTCGGCGATAGCAGGCGATGCCCTCGATCACGGTTTCCTCGCGGTGGCCTACACGCGCTGCCATGCGCGCAATCACTTGCGCATCCTCCAACGATTCGCCGCGTTGTTGGCTGACCTTCACCATACCCAGCAATTGGCGCATGAAGGCTTCGGGGGTGTCGCTCTCGGACGCGATTGCGCCGACCAGCACAACGGTTTGGGGTTGCGCCAACGCCATCACCTGTTGCAACACCTGCATGCTGGCCGGGGCCGACCACAAGACCAGCACGGGCTTTGCCGTAAGTTGCAGCCGTGTTTGGGTTGATTGAGTTGAGTGGACTGATTCGGTGGGCGGCTCGCACCACACTTGCACGTTGTCCGCACCAAATTCTTGGGTCAGGTTATTGAGTAATGCAGCTCGGTTCAGCTCACCGCGATGATCCAGCATTTGGTAGTGCGCCGTGACGGTGGCCTGCGAGGCAACGCTGTCGTCGCGTTCAAACGCCAACGAAACCACCTCAAGCTGGGCCCGCGCTTTGCCCTGGTAAACGTTGCGCCGCAAGTTGAACACCAACGACACAGGTGCACCGCCCTCTGGCAAAGCCTGACCCACGCTGCGCCACCACGCCGCTCGCGCAATAAAGCCGGTTTCGTCTTGCAGGTAAATGGCCTGGTGTTTGCCGTCCTGGCCCAACGGCTCGGCGCGCACAAACTTCAGCGCATCGCTGCGCAACAGCGGGCGCGGGTTGCCGCTGCCAAATGGGGCCAGCAATTCAATTTGCTCGGCCAGCCCCACCGTGGCATCGCGCCAAGCCACGGAAAAGTGATTGGGGATTAGGGATTGGGGATTGGGGACTAAATCCCCAATCCCCAATAACTGTTCACTAACCTGCTTGTTCACGCCATCCCGAAATGCCTGCACGTTTTCGCTGCGGATGCCAAAGCCTGCGGCCATGGGGTGGCCGCCGCTGGTTTCGATGAGGTGAGTTTGAGCGGCGATGGCCGCGTGAATGTCTATGCCCGGCAGGCTGCGGGCGCTGCCGCGTCCCACCTCGCCGGGCCGCACCGAGATGAGCATGGCGGGCCGCCCGTAGCGCTCGGAAATCGTATTCGCCACCACGCCCACCACGCTGGCGTGCCAATCTGCCGATTGCAAAATGATGACGGGGTACTTGGCCAGCGTCGGGTCGCGGTCAATCATGCGCAATGCGTCTTGCTCCACGGCGCGTTGCAGTTGCCTGCGCTCGTTGTTCAGGTTTTCGATGTGTTTAGCGATGGCGTTGGCGCTGGTTTCGTCCTCGGCGGTCAGCAATTGCACCGATAACTCGGCGGTGTCCAGGCGGCCTGCGGCGTTTAGGCGCGGGCCGAGTTGGAATCCAATTGTGTCGGCATCTGTTGTGCTGATGTTGGCACCCGCAGCACGCAGCAACGCACGAATGCCGGGGCGCGGGTTGCTGCGCAACTGCTGCAAACCGCGTTGCAACAAGTAACGTGTGTCGGCCTGCTGGTATGCCACATCCGCCACAATGCCGAGGGCGACGAGGTCTAAGAGGAGATTAGGGATTGGGGATTGGGGATTAGAGAGGCCTTCGATGAGTTTGTAGGCCACGCCGACGCCGGGCAAGTTAATCAGTGGATGCGATTCGGGGAGGCGTTTGGGGTTGATGATGGCGAGGGCGGCGGGGAGTTTGACCTCTCCCCCAACCCCCTCTCCTTGAGGAGAGGGGGCGATGTGTACCAAATCATGATGATCGCTGACGATGACATCGAGGCCGATCTTTTGGGCAAAGGCAATTTCGTCGAAGTCGGTCACGCCGCAGTCGCAGGTCAGAATGACGCACACACCTTCGTCTTTGGCGCGTTGCAAGCCGGGCTTGTTTAGGCCGTGGCTGTGCGTGGCGCGGTTGGGAATCGTATAGTCCACCTCCGCACCCAGCGCACGCAAGCCCAGAAAAAGCACGCTGGTCGAGCTTTGCCCGTCCACGTCAAAATCGCCCCACACCCGAATGCGCTCGTGTTGGGCAATGGCTTGTTGCAAACGGGCCACGGCTTTGTCGAGGTCGGGCAGCTCAAACGGCGAAGCGGGCGCATAGGCATCTGGGTTTAGGAAGGCGCGAGCGGCTTCGACCGTGCGGTAGCCCCGCTGCCACAACACCTCGGCCACCAGCGGGTGCAGGTGCAGTTGGGTGGCGAGGAGTTGAGCGGACAAGGGATTGGGGATTGGTGGATGGGGATTAGTGATTAATGATTGAGTGAGTATTCACCAATCACTAATCCCCATTCACTAACTGATGGTCAGCAACACCTGCCCCTGCTCTACGGCTTGGCGGGGTTGAATCTTGATCGCGCCGATCACGCCTTCGCGTGGGGCTTTGATCTCGTTTTCCATCTTCATGGATTCGAGGATGAGCACGACCTGGCCCTTTGTCACCGTGTCGCCCTGCTGCACGGGGATGGCGACGATGAGGCCGGGCATGGGCGATTTGATGTTGAGTTCGCCGCTGGTGGGGGCGAAGGCGCTGGCAGCTTCGGCCAGGCGCTTGGCGCGCTCATCGGCCACCTGCACTTGGTAGAGCGTGCCGTTGATGAGGACGCGATAGTGGCCGTCGCCTTCTTCGACCAACGCCTCGAATGATTTGTGGTCTATGAGCAGCGAATACAACCCATCGTCGTCAATCTCTTGCAGATCGAGCGCGCGCGGCTCGTTGTCAATCGTCACTTCGCCATCGCTATTAATATCAATGACGTACTTGTGGGTGTTGGATTCATCGCCGACGGTGGTGACATACTTCATATTGCTCGTAGTATATTGGCTTTGATGGACTTGAAGAACTTGACGATTCTTATTGCGTCTAACAATGCGCACAAGCTGCAAGAGTTTCGAGAAATTTTTGCCCAGTTTGGCGCAGAGGGCGTGGAAATGTTTACACCCAAGTCGCTGGGCTTTGATCTTGATCCCGAAGAGACAGCCGATACTTATGTGGGCAATGCGCTCATCAAGGCCAGGGCTTTTTACGCCGCACTCAAAAATCCGCGTGGTCTATATGTGATGGCCGACGACTCTGGCTTGGAGGTAGATGCGCTAAGCGGCAGGCCGGGACTGCTATCTGCGCGCTACCACAAGGCTGCGCCCAACCATGATGGCTGCGCAGCTTTGCTGGGCGAGATGACCGCTGTGCCCGACGACCAACGCAGCGCCCGCTTTCGGGCTGTCATTGCGCTGGTGGTCCCCAGTGGCGACGAGAATTTGTTTGAGGGCATCTGTGAAGGCGGCATTGGCTACCAGAAACGCGGCGAGGGTGGCTTTGGCTTTGACCCGGTGTTTAAGGTAGCGAATGATTCGCGCCATCTGGCCGAGTTGAGCGCCCAGGAGAAGCACGTCATCAGTCATCGCGGGGTGGCGGCGCGGCAAGTGATTGCGTTTTTGCAATCCGTTCGCACGCAAATCTGACCTGGCAGGTTTGAACGCTGCGACATTAACCCTGTGGGCACCCCCCTGCCAGGTCTAGTCGGCGAGTCTGGCATCTGTCATAGACCTGCCCGGTTTCAGAAAACCCGGCAGGCCTTGAGTTACATTCAGGAGGAAAAGTTTGATTCAGCTCAATTTGAAATTTCGTCTCTTCTTCACCCTCATCCTCGCTTCAACGCACTTTGTTCAAGCCTCGCCCGCCGCAATCGCCATCGCCCAAACCGATGGGCCGCAAACCCCAGACCAAGTTGCCGTTGTGCCCGCTGGCTTCACCGATGCCACCGTAACCGACATCAGCGGCAACGCCACCGGCTTGGAGCTATTGCCCGATGGTCGCCTGCTTATCACTGCCAAAGCAGGTCAGCTCATCGTTTTGCAAAATGGCGTGCAAAGCATTGCGTTGGATTTGGCTACCGAGGGCGTGCTGTGTTCCGGTTTTGAGCGCGGTCTGCAAAGTGTGGTGGCCGACCCTGGCTTCGCTGGTAACAGTTTTATTTATGTGTTCTACACCCGCAGGCTCAGCGACAGTTGCGACCAATCGGCCAGTTCGCCCGTGCGCAGCCGTGTGGTGCGCTACACGCTCAGCCCAACGAATACCGTTTCTGCGCCATTTGTGGTGCTAGAAAATATTCCTTCGCCATGCGGCAACCACAACGGCGGTGATTTGCACTTTGGCCCGCAAGATGGCTTGCTGTATATCTCGGTGGGTGATGGCGGTTGCGACAATTCTCGCGCACGCTACGCCAGCACGCTCTCCGGCAAGATACTGCGCGTGACAAAAGATGGCAGCATCCCCGCCAGCAACCCATACGCCAACGATGCGAATGGCGTGCTGTGCGGCAGCCTCACCGCGCAACCCCTCAACAACACCACCAAGTGCAAAGAGATTTTTGCCACCGGCTTGCGCAACCCTTTTCGGTTTGCCATGAAACACGGCAGCAACAACGAGTTCTACATCAACGATGTAGGCCAAAGCACCTGGGAGGAAATTAGCGTGGGCGCTATTGGCGCAGACTATGGCTGGAACGTGCGCGAGGGCAAATGCCTGAACGGTTCCAGCTCAAACTGCCCTGCGCCACCCGCTGGCATGACCGACCCCATTCACGTTTACTCGCACAGCCTGGGTTGCTCGATTACAGGCGGCGCGTTCGCCGTCTCCAGTGTGTGGCCTACCCAATACAACAGTTACTACTTTGCGGATTACTGCGATGGCAATATCTACCAACTCATTCAAGGCAACAGTGTCACCTCGCAAACGTTTTCTGTGCGCGGCGGCGCAGTGGTGAACTTGATGTTTGACCCAGTTGCCTCGGCGCTGTATTACACCCTGGACACTGGCGAGGTGCGCAAGATTACCTACACCGACACCAACAACCGCGCGCCCACCGCTTTGGCAACAGCAGCGCCTACATCCGGCATTGCGCCGTTTGCGGTAACGTTTAACGGCGCAGCCAGCAGCGACCCCGATGCCGGTGACATGATCAGCTATGACTGGAACTTTGGCGATGGCGCGCCGCATGCGACGACGATAACAACCACGCATGCATACACCCGCAGCGGTGTGTTCACCGCCACATTGATCGTGACCGACGACAAAGGCCTGGCCTCTGTGCCGTGGCAGCAGAAAATTCAAGCTAACAACACGCCACCGACCGCAATGATTACTGCACCCATCAGCATAACGAAATTTGCAGTGGGCCAAGTTGTCACGTTAACTGGCAAAGGCACAGACCCGCAAGATGGCACGCTGGCTGGATCAAAGCTCGCGTGGCAAGTGCTGTTGCACCACATTAGCACCAGCAACCCGCAGAACAAACACACCCACCCGTACGCCATCGGCACGGGCACCACGCTGAGCCTGACCTACCCCGGCCCCGAGGATTTAGATGCAGCCGCAGGCAGCTACGTGGAGGCGCGTTTAACCGCGACCGACGCGCAAGGCCTGACCGGCACGATGACGCAAACGCTGCAACCGATGCGCGTGACGATTACGGTGAGCGCAGTGAGCACGCAGACGGCGGCTTATGGCTTAAATGCCTATGTAAACGGCGTGGAAGTGGTGGAGCGCCAAACGTTCACAGGCTGGCAAGGCTGGTCATTGGCGCTATCTGCGCCTGCGTTCCAGCAAGACCTGTATGCGTTCTGGTTTCGGTTTGGGGCCTGGGCTGATGGTGGCACAGCGGCGCACACGGTGACGGTGCCCGCGAATGGCGCAACCTACACAGCGTACTATGTGCCCAGCGAGAAACCCAATTGGGTTTGGCTGCCGCTGGTTGTGAAATAGAAGACCCCCGACCCCTAAAGGGGAGTCGTTGACCTTCTGCGTAAGTTCATCAATTCGTTTTGATTGATGAACTTAATGAGAAAATCTAGGACTCCCCTTTAGGGGTCGGGGGTTCTTATTTTCTACGCAGCCTTACGGCGAATACCTCGCACAAACGCAAACGCACCCAAGACCAACATGACGACACCCATCACCGCCCAAAACGGCTGGCTGGTCATAAAGCTGCCCAGCAAAATGCCGATGCCCTGAAACAGCCAGACCCCGCCGATGAGCATCATCAACACACCCACTACGATCAAAACCCAACGCATGATTTACCTCTTATGCTGCTGCGTGGAATAACGCAGCGTTGCCCTAATGTCCCCGATGAAGTTGAGAGCGGCCTGAATTCATCAGTTACCATTGGCGCTCCCAATTACTAATCCCTAATTACTAATAACTGTTTATGGCAAGCATTTATCCCTTCACCGCAATCGTCGGGCAAGACCGAATGAAGCGGGCCTTGATTCTGAACGCAATTCATCCGCAAATTGGTGGCGTGCTGATTCGTGGCGAGCGCGGCACCGCCAAAAGCACCGCCGCACGCGCACTGGCCGCACTGTTGCCGGAAATTGATGTGGTGGCCGATGACCCCTTCGGCTGCGATCCCAACAACCCCGGCACCTTTACTGAAGACTTGCAGGCCCGTGCCAAACGCGGCGAGAAATTTAAGACGGTGAAGCGCCAAACCCGTTTTGTGAACCTGCCCGTGAGCGCGACAGAAGACCGCGTGGTGGGCACGCTGGATATCGAGAAGGCCATTCAGCGCGGCGAGAAACACTTTGAGCCGGGCGTGTTGGCCAACGCCAACCGTGGCGTGTTGTATGTGGACGAGGTGAACTTGCTGGATGACCACATCGTGGATTTGCTGCTGGACGTGGCAGCGATGGGCGTGAACGTGGTCGAACGCGAGGGCATCAGCTTTAGCCACCCGGCCCGCTTTGTATTAGTCGGCAGCATGAACCCCGAAGAAGGCGACTTGCGCCCACAGTTGTTAGACCGATTTGCGCTGGCGGTGGATATTCAGGGCATCCGAGACCCGCAATCGCGCATGCAGATTTTGGAGCGCAACCTAGCCATTGAGTCTGACCCAGCGGAGTTTGCGCAGCAGTGGCAGCCCTACGAGAAGGCGCTCTCGTTGGAGATTGCCGAAGCGCGCGACCGCTTGCCGAAGGTGAAGCACAGCCAGCGCGATCTGGCGACGATTGCGTCGTTGGTGGCAGGCATGGGTGTGGATGGACACCGCGCCGACATTGTGATTCTGCGAGCCGCCCGCGCACAAGCCGCGTTTATGGGTCGCGAAAATATTACCGAGCAGGATATTTTGCTGGCCGCCGAACTGGCCCTGCCGCATCGCCTTAAACGGCATCCTTTCCAAGACACCGAGCAAGCCATGCAGGTGTTGAGCGAGAAACTGCAACAAATTGAGAAAGAGATGCAGCAACAAACTCAACAGAAGTCTGATCAGCAAAATGCCAACCCGGAGAGTAGCCAAAAAAAAGCGAAACGGGGCTGAACGAGCAACCAGAAAGCTCGCAAAGCCCCGCAGAGGCTATGCCTCAGAGCGTGCCCCAAAGCCCACAGGGCGCGCAAGATTTCCAGGGCGGACAGAAAATACAGGTCGGCAAAGAGTTCCAAGCGCGTAAGCTGAATACGCAACTGGACAAGATGACCCGCAAGAGCGCGGGCAAACGCAGCATGACCAAGACCAAGCGCAAGCGCGGTCACTACATTCAGGCGCGCCGCGTGATTAGCGGCAAGGTGGATGACTTGGCCTTTGATGCGACCTTGCGCGCGGCGGCGTTGCACCAGAAGGAGCGACGAGAGAAGAATGATGAGGAGATGAAGAGATTAGGAGATGAGGCGAAGGCGTCATCATCCCCTCATCCCATCACCCCCTCATCTCCTCAACCTAAGTTCCTGGTGCGCAAGCAAGACCTGCACAAGAAAATTCGCGTGCGGCGTGCGGCCAACTTAATTTTGTTTGTGGTGGATGCCAGTTGGAGCATGGCGGTGGCCGAGCGTATGTTGGCGACGAAGGGCGCCATCATGTCTCTGCTGCACGATGCCTACCAGCGCCGCGACCGCGTGGGTCTGGTTGTGTTTCAGAAAAACACTGCCACGTTGATTTTGCAGCCCACATCGTCGGTGGATTTGGCGCAGCGGGCGCTGACCGATATTCCGGTGGGTGGCAAGACGCCGCTGACGGCAGGGCTGGCCTTGTCGCTGGCAATCATCAAGCGCGAGAAGAACCTGCACCCCGAGGTAATGCCGCTGATGATTATCCTGACCGACGGCGCGGGCAACGTGAGCATGGGCAGTTTGCCCCCGCAGATCGAGGCGCACAAAGTGGCGAACCAAATTCGAGACGAACACATTCGCTCGGTGGTTATCAACATGGAGCACATCGCGTTCGACCAGGGCCTGGCCCGAAAGCTGGCCGAGAACCTGGATGCGAACTGCCTCAGCCTGAAAGAGCTGCATGCCGAGGCGTTGTACGAAGCGGTGAAGATGGAACTTAGGTGATTAGGGAGTAGGGATTGGTGATTGGATGAACAGGCATGCGGTTAAACAATTATTGGGTTTAGCAGCGTGCCTGTTTTTGTTGATGGCTTGCGCGAGTGACACGCCAACACCGGCGACTAACCCAATACCAACCGCCATCGTTCTGGCTGCCGATAGCGTTGCCGCAACGTTTGTTACTGCGCTCAACCAAAGCGATTACACCGTTGCCTTCAACCTGCTCAACCCCACCGCGCAAGCGCAGTTGGGCAACCCCGACCAGTTGCGCAAGGCTTACACCGAGGCAATCTCCGCCGCAAGCGCCATCAGCACCACCACCCGAATAGCGGGTCTGCAGCAACAAGAGGGCGCAGCCAGCGCCACGCTCATCACCACTTGGCACAGCAACCTCATCGGCACGTTTGAAACCACCAGCACATTGCGAATGACGAATGACGAACGACGGGGGGCGAATGGCTCGACGCTCGTCCCTCGCCCCTCGTCATTTTGGTGGGTGAGCTGGACCCGCGATGCCATTCTGCCCGGCTTGGCGGGCGGGCGCTTGTTTATTCAACGCAGCAGCGCCGCGCCGCGTGGGGCCATTTACTTTGCGGATGGCTCCTTAGTCGCTGGCCCCAACGAGCTGACGACGATTGGCGTGCAACGCGGCGCGCTGAAAGACGCAGCCGAAGAAGCTACCATGTTGAACACGCTGAGCTTGGTGACGGGCCTCAGCGCCGAGACGATCCGCGAGAAATACAAAGACCAGCCCGAAGATTGGTTTGTGCCGGTGGCCGAACTAACCGAAGAGCAGATGAGTTTGAACAGCGCAGCGCTGCAGCCGTTTAAGGCCATTGTGGCGCGGCGCAGCTACACGCGGGTATACACGCAAACGCGCATCGCGCCGCATGTGGTGGGCTGGGTTGGTGCTATCTCGGCAGAGAGCGCCGCCATTTACAAAGCACGCGGCTATACCGGCGACGAGCTTGTGGGCGTGAGTGGTGTGGAGGCCGCAGCGGAGCCCGCATTGGCAGGTGCGCCGGAAATTGCGCTGCAACTCGTCACCGACGATGGCGTGAGTGCGGGCCAAATCAACACAATTGCCAAGCGTAATTTTGTGCGCGCCCAAGATGTGACGCTGACGATTAGCCCGACGCTGCAAACCCAGGTGCAAAACTTGCTGAGCGGCAAAGTGGGCGCGGCCATTGTGATGGATGTGCGCGACGGCGCAGTGCTGGCGATGGCGAGCTTTCCCACGTTTGACGCAAACGCGTTTACGGATGCAGGCGCGAACGAGGCGCGCGTGCGCTTGCTGCAAGACCCGCGCAAACCGCTGCTGAACCGCGCCGCGCAAACCATTTACCCACCTGGCAGCGTGTTCAAAATGGTGACGATGGCGGCGGGCATAGAAGAGAGGGTGAGCTTTGCAGACGACACGTTTGTAGACCGCGGGTATTGGGATGATTTGGGCCGCGAATACCGCAAGACGTGCTGGCTGAAACGCGGGCATGGCCGCATTACGCTGCAAGATGGCTTGAGCGCAAGCTGCGACATCGTGTTTTATTCGTTGGGCCAACGCCTAGACGACAAGGGCCAAAGCTTGTTGCCGGACTATGCACGCCAATTTGGCTTTGGCGCGCCAACCGGAATCGAGATGAGTGGCGAGGCGGCGGGTGTGCTGCCCGGACCGCAGTGGAAGCAGCAAAACGTGGGTGAGGTGTGGACAACCGGTGACGCGGTGAACATGAGCATCGGCCAGGGTTATTTGCTGGCCTCGCCATTGCAGGTGGCGCAGATGACGGCGGCGATTGCCAACGGCGGGAACTTAGTTCGCCCGCATTTTATAAAGCTGATTGGGGATGCGCCTGCACCTTTGCCCTCTGCATCAAAGTTGCCGGTGCAGCCGCAGACGCTGGCCGATATCCAGCAGGGCATGCTGGGCGTGGTAAACAATGCGCGGGTGGGCACTACACAGTTTCGCTTCGCCAACTTCAACTATTACTTAACCGAGGACGGCCAGGCGACGACCCAGCGCACTGGGCGTAAGCTGTTGGTGGCAGGCAAGAGCGGCACGGCCCAGGCCCCTGGCGAGAAGGACAAGCCCTTCGCTTGGTTCACCGCCTACGCCCCTGCGGATAACCCACAGGTTGCGGTGACGGTGCTGCTGGAAAACATCGGTGAGGGCAGTGTGTGGGCCGCGCCGGTTGTTCGGCAGATGATCGAGGCATACTTTGGGCTGCCTATATCTAATTTGCCGAGAGATGTTAGAGTGAGTGATTAATGACCCAAACCGGCCTCATCATCAAAGCCCACAGTGGCTTTTTTACCGTGCGCACGCCTGCGGGCGAGACGTTTATTTGTAACGCGGCGGGCCGCCTCACCAAAGGCAAGCACGAAGAAGATGCCCTGGCCCTCGGCGACCACGCCAACTTCGAGCTGATTCAAAGCGAAGGCTTTGCCAATGGCCGCATTCTTTCGGTCGAGCCGCGTAAGCTCTCGCTCTCGCGCAAAGACCCCATCGCCAGCATCAAAGACCGCAACATTCGCCAGGTGATTGTGGCGAATGTCGATTTAGTGGTCTTCGTGTTCGCCTGTGCTGCGCCCGATTTTCACCCGCGCATGTTGGATCGCTACTTGGTGGGCGCAGAGGCGCAGCGGTTGCCAGTGTTGATTGTGGCGAGCAAAGTGGACTTGGTGGGCATAGATGCGGCGCGCGCGATGTTTAAGTTGTATGAGAGGTTGGGGTATGAAGTGGTATATACGGGAGACGACAGACGACGCGGCTCTGAAGCCGAGACGACAGACGACAGGAGAGATCTAACAGATAGCCAATTGCCAATAACCAATGTAATAGGCATCAATGAACTGCGCGCCAAGTTGCTGGGCAAGCTGAGCGTGCTGACCGGCAAGAGCGGCGTGGGCAAAAGCAGTTTGTTGAACGCGCTAAAGCCGGGGCTGGCTTTGGAAGTAGGCCGCGTGAGCGCCGCCTGGAAGAAGGGCAAGCACACCACTGTGGTGCCCGAACTCATTGCTATAGACGAGCACAGTTGGCTGGCCGATACGCCGGGCATTCGCTCGTTCGCCATTTGGGATGTGGAAGCCGAAGAGCTGGATGCGTATTACCGCGAGATTAGGCCGCTGGTGGCGCAGTGCGCGTTTAACGATTGCACCCACACCCACGAGAAAGGCTGCGCCGTGCGCGCCGCCGTGCAACAGGGCACGGTCAGTCAAGACCGTTACGAGAGCTATGTGAAGCTGCGTGAAGAGTTGGGCCAGCAGAAGAAGTGGTGAGATTCGCCATAGCAAACCTGCGGACACAAACCAGGTTTCTTTAAGAAACCTGGTTTGTGTCCGCGACTCAACTGGAGCGAAAATTAGCGCACCAGAAACAAAACGCCCAGCGCAATCAACACCCCATACACCACACGCGCAAATAGCTTTTGCGGGATTCGGGTATTTATTGCACGGCCTGCAAAGATAGCAACCAGCACCGCTGGGCTGGTGTAGAGAAACAACAACCACACTTGTTGCGTCCACAAACCCGCCAACGCATGGCCCGCCAAAATAACAAAGTTGGTGAAGAAGAACGCGCCCTGCAACGTGGCCCGGAATTGCTCCGGCGGCCAGCGTTGCAGCGTGCCATAAATAACCAGCGGCGGCCCGTTGGTGTTATACGCGCCGCCCAAAATGCCCGACACAAACCCAAACGGATAAGCCAACCAATCGCGCTTTAATTCCGGCAGGCCCTTGGTGAATAAATTGAACAGGCCGTAGCCAATCAACAACACGCCCAACCCGACCTTAACCACACCTTCAGGTGCAAGCCGCAACAGCAGCAACCCAAACGGCACACCCAAAAACGACGACAGCGTGATGCGCCAGGCCGAGCCAAAATCCATTTTGCGGCCATCCATCAGCAACACCACCGGGCCGACAATGACCCCCATCAACCCCACCAACGGCGTAGCCTCGCTAAAGCCGATGAGTGGCGCGAGCAAAGGCATAGCCACCAACGCGCTACCAAAGCCAATGGCCGATTGCACGAAGGCACCCAGAAAAACGATGAGCAGGACGAGCAGGACCAGTTGCAAATTCATGAGGGGTAAGAGGGAATAAGTGAAACGAATGACGCGGCGAAACAACTTGATTCTATTGGCTGCCATCATCGCTCTGGGCATTGGCTCACGGTTGACCCACACAGGTTGGATCCTCTTCGACAAATATCTGGGCGATGCGCTTTATGCGGCGATGGTCTATGTATTGATTGGGTTGATTCACAACAGCGCAATCAAGACAAAAGCCATCGGGGCCATGTTGTTGATGACAGCTATCGAGTGCTTTCAACTCACCTCAATTCCACTTTGGCTGTATGGCAGCGGCAGTTTTTTGCTAAAAGCAATTGCGGTGTTGCTGGGCTTGCAGTTTGATTGGGCTGATCTGCTGGCCTACGCCGTAGGAATTGGCGGGCTGGCGTTTACCGAAACACTTTTCACGCGGCAACACCAAGCCTGATGTGTCTCTCCGCTACACTCAGCCCATGTTTGTCGCTTCTGATCTTGAAGGAACCCTCAGCACTGGCACGTTTGTGTTGGCCGTTGGTCGCTACCTCATTGCGCATGGCAGCAACCTGCGCTATCGCATGTTCTTCCTGAGCCAGATGCCCGCCTTTATTCGTAACAAGCTCAAGCTAACCGACACGCAAACGTTTAAGAACAACTGGTTTTTGGGGATGACGCGCTTGCTAAAAGGTATGACCCCTGAACAAATTGCCCACATGGGCGAGTGGGTGATTGAACACGAGCTATGGCCCCAGCGGCGCGAGAACGTTATTGCCGAACTCATCGAACACAAGCGCAACGGCGCACAACTGATTCTGGCATCGGGCATGTTCCAGCCCACGCTGGAGCAATTTGCGGCACGCATTGGCGCGGGCATAACATGCCTGGGCACGCCGTTGCAATTTGTGGATGGCGCATTTACCGGCGAGGTGAGCGCGATTGGCATTGGCGAGGTGAAGGCCGCGCAGGTGCGTGCGCATCTGAATGCGGCGCACATTGGCGCTGTGCCCTTATTGGCGGCCTACGGCGACACCGAAGCCGATCGGTACCTCCTCAACTTAAGCCAACACGCCACCGCCGTTTGCCCCGATGAGGGTTTGCGAGCGATTGCGCAAGCAAAAGGTTGGCGCATTTTGGATGCGTAACTAGCGCAATCTCGGCAACACCTCGCGCCCTAGCAACTTAATCGCTTTCAGTGGCTCTGGCCCCAGCGGCGGGCCAAAGCTGATGTGGTCTGCGCCCGCATCAATAAGCGGCTGCAAGCGCGCCACCAAATCGCCCGCATCGCCCACCACACCGATGCGCAGCATCTTGTCATTCACCAAGCCAACGGCTTTGGCTTCGTCGCGCTCCACCATCAGCGCCTGCTCAATCGGTGCAAAGTCCTCGCGCGGCACACCCAGCCGCTCGTAAATCATGGGGCTGAGGGCGTGGCCGTAATAGGCCACCTTCTGCGCCAGCACGCGCCGCGCCGCCGCGCGATCCTCATCCAGCGACACCCAGATGCACGCGGCCAAATCAAAGTCTCGTTTCTCTTTTGCTTTCTCTCTGCCGCGCTCAATCAACGGCTTCACCTGAAAATAATTTTCAGGCGGGAACAGCAGCGGCAGTGCGCCATCGCACAACTCGCCTGCCAGCTTTAGCATGCCTGCGCTCATGGCACCTAAATAGATAGGGGTTTGGCGCGGCGCGGTAAAGCGCAAGTAGGCTTCGTTCGTCCACTGCATTGTCTCGCCCGTAAATTCAACCCGCTCGCCGCGCAGCAAGGCTTGAATCGCGGTAATCGTCTCACGCATTTTCTTGAGAGGTTGAGTTTGTTCAATGCCCACCCACTTGAGGAATTCTCCTGCACCCGCTGCCAGCCCCAGGTTAAAGCGGTTGCCGCTCAACTCATCCATCGTCGCGGCCAGCATGGCTATTTCGGCAGGATGAAGGGTGTAGGGGTTCAAGATGCACGAGCCGATGTGAATGCGGGTGGTGGCCTGCGCCACCGCCGCCAAAATAATGGGCGCGCTGCGCAAGAACAAATCGTTGCTCACCCAGAATTGGTCAAAGCCCGCTTGCTCGGCGGCCTGGGCCAGCGCCACGTATTGGGGCAAGGGCAGGTCGTTGTTAAAACGCAAAGAAAATTTCATTTTTGATTAGACATTCTTGGCGATTGGTTTTCTTGACAGGATGAACAGAATTTCACAGGATCAATCCTGCTGAATCCTGTAATCCTGTCTATTTCCGATAAAGCCCATTGATTATTTCGCGCCGATGAATGCCTATAAACTAGGATGACAAGCATTCAGAAGACCTACACACAAACAGCATGAACCCTAAAACCCAAGACACCCAAAATTACGCCGTGCGCGCCGTGCAATGCGATTGGCGCGAGGACGACGAAGCGGTTTACCAGGCGC
>JAYTNY010000497.1:0-3713 GCA_043748055.1 Roseobacter sp. | reverse complement strand
AAGCACTTTGTCTTTGGAATGAATAAAAAAGTATGCAGGCCAGTCCGTTGGGGCCTCGTTTGCAGGCTTATGTGATTCGTCAGCGGGTAGTGAAAACGCCTCCGGAAAGTGCGGCCAACTTGCTGGCACCGCAACTTGCAGAATCGCGGCAAGCTCGCTTTTGTTGCGCAAGAGAGCTTTTACATGAATCAGCTCGCAAGGCAACAGATGAAGATTTTTGGTTTTAATCATCCAGTTAGTGTGGGAGTCAGTCATTGCTGTTTCTTTTTTGCCATGCACGCAGACCTTCATCTAAGAGTAAAAGTCGAATTCAATCTCAATATCAAGCTCAGCTAATCGCTTCATTTGATATGGCGATAAGAGCGGTCCACCGTAACCATCTTTGGACAACCAATAGCACCAAAGCTTTACAACACTTCCTTCCATTTGCAATTTGCGAATCGCTAGCTCTTTGCCCGACAATTGAGACAAAAGCCAGTCAATATGTCTGCGTGCGTCTTGTGAATCTGTCTGATTTTTGGACTCCAACATCCAAGCCGTACATGCAGCAGGCTTTTGTAAGCGATTTGGATTTGATGGAAGCTCTCCATATCGCTGCCACGAGGTCGGGCTAATTCCCAACATAGCGGTCACATCCTCCAAGTCACAGTTCTCCAAATAAACAACTAGAGACGCATGGGTCTTTTCGCAAGACTCGCAGTCATCATCGTATTCCATCAATCAAATTCCCTCCAGTTGTGAATTCGCATCCTGCAAAACCACAGCATCATTTTGTTTTACAAACCGCCCATACAGCCACAAGATGGGCGTGTGCAACAACCCAGCCACTGCCAGCGCGGCGCGCACCCCAAACACATTACCAATCAGCCCCACCCCTGGCCCGCCGCCAAACTGACCCAGCGCATTGCCCTGGCTGGTCATCGAAAGCACAGTGGCGCGCACTTTGGATGGGATATGCAAGTTCATCCAAGTGCCAGAGATCGGCCCCGGCGGCCCATAGAACACGCCGCGCAGCAGCAAAAAGCCCACCGCCAGCGGGAAGTTCGTCGCCCACGCAAAGCCGAGCATGCAGACCATCGTCCCCGTATACAGCCCCATCAGCCAGCGTGCCACCGTGGCATTGGGCGTGGTGCTGGTCACAGTGAACTTGCGGCGCACCACCTCCATCACCGTCACCCCCAACACAGTGCCAATAATCTCGAAGATGCCAAACCAGGCGATGGGGTCGAGCCTGCCAATGATTGGGACACTCAACACCGGCAGGTTAAAGCTGGTCAGGAAATGCGCCTCCCACAACCGATCCCACCCCTCGCTGGCCGCGCCGCGAATGATCTCGGCCAGCACCAACAACAAGATAACCGGCGTGCCACGCACAATGCCCACACCCTCACGTAGCGTGCCAAACATCTGGGCAGATTGCGTACGCAGCGATGCACCCGGCGCGCGTACAGGTCGCACAAACCCCGTCTCCGGCATCACAAAACACAAATAGACGTGCAGCAAAAGGTAAAGCCCCGCACCCAGCAAAATGGCAACCTGATAGTTGAACAAGCTCGCCAGCACGATGCTAACCAGCACCCCAATCAAGTTGCACACCTGCCACACTTGACCGTTGCGTGCGAACAACTCGCCCACTTTGTCCACGCCCACCTCGTCGGTAATCCACGCGTCCGTTGCACCACTCTTAAACGTCTCGCCAATGCCGCGAATCACCTCAGCGAAAATAATCGCGATGAAAATCGGCACAAGCCCCGTCAACACATAGCACGCACCAATCAGGAAGCCACCAATCAACAAAGACAACCGGCGGCTATACGTGTCGGCCACCACACCGGTTGGCACCTCGAACAAAAAGCAGGTCAGCTCGATGGCCGTGCCGACCAGCACCAATTGCAGCGGGTTCATCCCAACCGTGCGCACGTAATACGCCGTCAAGCCGGTAAAGATCAGCCCGAAGCTAAACGCACTGATGGCACCCATGAGCAGATAGGCGGTTCGGGCAGAAAGCTTTCTCACGCGTTCCACCTCCCCTTCTGAATGTCGCCCAACTCGCCTGGGTCCAGCCCCATCACCTCGCGCCACAAATCCCGCGCCAGCCCAAACGCGTTTAAGCCAATGCCATATTGCGAGAAGTAATCACACACACGCTCCACATCGCGGCTGAATATTTTGTAGGCATATGGGTTCTTGTAGGGGTTTACAGCTTGAGGGAAGTCGATGATCCGAATCTCGCCTTCCCAATACAGCACGTTAAACGCCGACAAATCGCCATGCACCACATCGTGCGCCAACATCAGTTTGATGTTGTCAATCATGAGTTTGAACAAGCGATGCGCCTCGCGTGTCTCCAGCGTTACGCTCTCCAGCGGCGGCGCGGCGCGTGTGGCATCGCCCAAGTACTCCATCAGCACGGCGTTGTCGTTGTTGGCAAAGGGCTTGGGCACGATTGCGCCTGCCGCGTGCAAACTCTTCATCACACTAATCTCGTTCGAGAGCCACGATGAATGCAGAATTTGCTGCCCCACTTTTGTGCGCTTGGCTACCGCGCGCTGCTCGCGCTCCTTGCGCATCTCGGCCCCACCTGTGTCGCGCATCTGTGTACCCACGCGATACATCGAATCGTTTTTTAAGTTCCGAAACATACGAGGCCGGTAAATCTTGCCCGCGATGAGTGCGACTTCGGCATCGGGATGCGCCTTGCAGCAATACACCGTCGCCTCTTTGCCCGCCTTCACCACGCGCAGCACATCGGCAATCACATGGTCATGGTAAAAGTCGCCCAACGAAGTCAAGATCATCTCTTGCTCGTGGAGTTTGCCCTGGTAAGTCGGGTTGAAGACATCGGCCTCAACACTGCTGGCCGCAGCAGCCTTCAGAAAAGTCTTGCGCGCATCAACCTTCGTGCGCTTGCCTTCGTGCGCTTTTTTCTTCAGCGCCGGTTTTTGGGCATCGTTGCGATGGCGTGTGCGCGCGCTAATAAACTCAAAGTTGGTCGTGTCGTCGTCAACATCAACATGAACGTTATTACCAACATCGTTGTTGGCTTCGTTATCGGTTGATTGGTTATTGGTTAATTCGTCTGTCATCATCTTGTTTCAAGCCCCTACTTCAACAAGGTCCCGCGCGCCGCCAATGTGCGCGGTGAACCAAAACGTTTCTTTTGTTTCAAGCCCCAGCAACACCCACTCCAGCTCAATGGCCTGCGCGTAAAAGCACGCGCGGCGCATGTGCATTTGGGCAGCGGGGTAGCTTGAGAACATGCGGCGAACAAAACCTTCGCCAAAGCACTGCGACAACGAGGCCAGGTCGGTCGCTGGGTCGCCGAGCCCTGCCGTGCCAAAGTCAATCACGCCGGTCAGCATCCCCTCATCGTGCAGGATGTGACACGGCGCGAGATCGGCATGCACAAGGCAGGGCGCATAGCTGAAGAAACAGACATTGCCCAACGCCTCGGCATACAAACTCTCTACCCACGCAATCTGGTGCTTCATCAACAACGGGTACACCAATGCTTTGGTGCGTTCGTAGTTGCGCTGCCAGCGGTCTTGGGTGGATGGGGCGGGCGTGGCGGGAAAGTCGGCACTCACGGGCGTCTCGTGCAAGGCGCGCAAGAAGCTGCCCAACTGATCGGCCACCGCCTGCTGCGCATCGTCGGTCAACGAGGCCAGCCACGCTCGCGTCATCGGCTCACCGCGCACCAGCGGGTAGGCCAT
>JAYTNY010000496.1:0-3164 GCA_043748055.1 Roseobacter sp. | reverse complement strand
AGCATCCTGAGCGCAGCGCATTCCGATGCGCGCAGTCGAAGGAGGCGGCTCGTACATCAATCAGGGATTCGCTCTAGTAGGTATATGGAACGCAAGCTAAAGCATGCGGCTACCCGTGGAATACGCATCTAAACAAGCATGCGTGGCACGCTAAACGGGCGCACTTCGCGATACACCAACACATCGCCTTCGTAGGCATGCAATTCATTGGTCACAAAAAACGTGGTGGCATCGCAGGTCAGCTCGCTGGTCGTCTCGATGCGCACGCACCACGCGTCACGCTCGATGCGAATCGTTCGCTCACAGCGATTCGTGGCCGAGAGCGGATCGCCTTCGATGATGACATGCACATCGCGGTTGTCGTTGTCGTAAACCAAGCCATCGCGCACATACATTTCTCGGCCATCGTCAAAGTGATCGGTGATCGTCCAACACGCGGGCTGGTGCGCCGAGTCGTATTGCACATGGCGTTGCCGATTGGCTTCGCGCTGCACCTCACGCGCCAACGGCTCGGCGGTTTCGGCAGGGCCAAACTCTGGCAATGCCTCATCAAGCTGCCCCACCCCGCGCACAGGCAACACCAGCGTGCTGGACAGAGTGCCTATGCGCAACGTGGTTGCTTCGGGCGAGGGCCACGCGTGCGGCCAATACGTGGGCGAGAGTGCCAGCCGCCAGCGATGCCCAAACGGCAGCACATGCCCGCACGCATTCAACGTCATCGTCACGTCGTAGAACTGGCCGGGCACCAACGGCTCTGGCGTTTCATCGCCATTGCGATGGGTTAAATTGAGGAGGCCCCAACTCACTAAGAGTGATGCGCCGTCTGGGGCCACATCGCACAGCCGCGCAGCTAGCATGGCGTTGGACTTGTCTGATGCGACGTGCAGCTTGACTTCGGGGAAGCCCAGCACTGCCATCGGCTCGGTTGCAGGCGATGTCTCGAAGCACAGCGAAAGGTTGTCGTCGCGGCGTTGGTCGTCGGGCATATCGCCGGGGCGGCCATACGGACACCACACGCCGGCATTGGCTCCGTTGGATTGCGTACTAAAGACCTCGCAGGTGCGATTCTGAGTCGAGGAATCCTGCGAGGTCAGCTCGGCCAAAGATATCGTCTGCGATTCGATGTTGGGTGAAGGCCAACTCGGCTCGGCGACCCAGCGGCCAGGCACGATGTCGTAGTGCGTGCGCGGCGGCGTGGGGTCTTGCAGCCACACGCGCAGCATCGGCTCGTTCATCACACCGGTCTCGATGCCCTTCAGCCACTTGTCCCACCAGCGCAAGGCCTCTTGCAAAAAGCCTATGGCCGGGCCAGGCAACCCACTCTCTGGGCGCATGTGCGACCACGGGCCGATCAAGCCCTTGCGCGGCACATTGGCGCTGAGGCCCGCTAGCACGCGCGGGATGGCGTTGGTGTATGAATCGGCCCAGCCGCCGACCATGAAGACTGGGCAAGTAATCGCAGAATAATCTTCGATGACCGAGCCGTGCTGCCAATAAGCATCGCGGGTTTGATGGCTGAGCCACGCCTCTACGAACGGCGGGGTGTGCTGCATGCGCTCCAGCCACATCGTACGCCAGCGTGCGCCGACGCGTTTGGGGTCGGGTGGCTGCGCGGTGTAGGCATACATCATCGAGGCCCACTTCAGCATGTCGCTGGCCAGCAAGCAGCCGCCCATGTAGTGGCAATCGTCGGTGTAGCGATCATCCGTAGAGCACAGACTAATAATTGCTTTGAGCTGCGGCGGCCTGCGCGCTGCCACTTGCAGTCCGTTAAAGCCGCCCCACGAGATGCCATACATGCCGATGTTGCCATCGCACCAGGGCTGGGCCGCAATCCAGGCCAGCACCTCCAGCGCATCGTCTTGCTCTTGCTTCAGGTATTCGTCCAGCAACAAGCCATCGCTATCGCCGCTGCCGCGCATATCTACACGAATAGCGGCGTAGCCATGACCGGCAAAGTAGGGGTGGCGCAGGGCATCGCCGGGGGCGGTGCAATCATCTTTGCGGTAGGGCAAATATTCCAGGATGGCCGGAACGGGGTGCGCTTCGGCATCCACCGGCAGCCAGATGCGCGCGGCCAGGCGCGTGCCATCGCTTAAAACGAGAAAGGTATTTTCGATCTCACGGATCGCGTGCGGAAAGTCCGCCCAGGTACGCGTCATTGCCATACGGCCTCGCGGCAAATAAAGAGGGTGAGCATTGCTGACAAAGTGTAGCGGCAATTCTTACAAGTGTGTTAAGTTCGGTGCAACTATGTCTGTTTCTATGTCTGTTGTTTTGATTACTGGCGCATCGCGCGGCATTGGCGCAGCCACAGCGAAGGCGTTTGCGGCACAAGGTCATGCCGTCGCCATCAACTATCGCACTGACGAGGCAGGCGCGCAGGCGGTGCTGCACGAAATTGGGCGGGCGGGCGGCCAAGCCATGCTGGCACAAGCGGATGTGGCGGATGTTGCGGCCTGCGAACGCTTGCTGGCGCAGATTAGCAACGAGCTTGGCCCCGTCAACATCCTCATCAACAACGCCGCCCAGTTTGACCGCGAGCCATTTGAACACGTGAACCTTGAAGATGCACGGCGTGTGCTAAACGCAAATGTGCTTGGCCCGTTTGTGCTGAGCCAGCTTGTGGTGCGCGAATTGCTGGCGCGCAAGGCCAGCGGCAGCATCGTCCACATCAGCTCGGTGCTGGCGCAACATGCGTTCGAGAACCGCAGCATTTACATTGCCAGCAAAGGCGCGATAGAAGCGTTGACGCGGGCGATGGCGATTGAACTTGCACAACACAACATTCGCGTGAACTGCGTTGCACCAGGGTTGATTGCGACCGAGGCGTTGATGGCCGGTTTGCCCAATGAGGCACGTGCGGCGACCGAGGCGTTGATTCCATTGGGTCGTTTGGGCGAGCCAAGCGAGATTGCGGACACGATTGTGTTTCTGGCTTCAGACGCGGCGCGCTACATTACGGGCGTGGTGCTGCCAGTGGATGGCGGGGTAGCGGCGCGGGAGAGCAGCCCGAAGTGAAAGAGGAGATTAGAGATTAGAGATTCGGAAATTGGCAAACAATCTCTAGTGCCTCTTCAAGGCTAAGAATAGGGGTTGCAGATAAAGGAAGTCGCAAGGAAGCTCCTGAGCAGGAAAGGAGTTTCCATGAACAAGAAATTCGT
>JAYTNY010000495.1:0-12530 GCA_043748055.1 Roseobacter sp. | reverse complement strand
GCCGCCGTTGCTGGCGGCCCATGCGCCATTGATCCACAGTTGTTGTGTTTGCATGGTTTAGAGATTTGAGATTAGAGATTCAAGATTAAAAAATCTCGAATCTCTAATCTCCAATAACCGATCTCCAATAATCTATCTCCCGCCAATCACTGCTACATAGTTCGTCACCCACTCGTGGTAGGGCACGCACTCTTTTTTGCCGTCGCCGCAGTCCGTCGTCGGCGTGCGCCAAAAGCTGATCTTGTCGAAGTTGTTCAGGCCGTTTGTGGCGCAACCTTCGTCGGTCAGCAGGGCGTTGCCTTTGCAGGCTGCCAAGTTGGCGGGCACGCTGCCAAACCACGCGGCCAAATCGCCTTGCAGCTTGGGGTTTAACGAATGTTCCAGCCACTTGTAAGCGCAGTTGGGGTTCTTGGCGTCAATGTGCATCATCGTCGTGTCGGCCCAGCCGGTCGCGCCTTCTTGGGGGATGGTGCTCGCAATCGGCTTTTTCTCGCCGACCAAAATGTTGACCTGGAACGGCCACGACCCCGAAGCAACGACACCCTCGTTCTTGAAGTCATCCATCTGCACAAACGCATCGTGCCAATAGCGGCTCACCAGCTTGCGCTGCTGGCGCAGCAAATCCAGTGCGGCAGTGAACTGGTCTTTGTTCAGCGAATAGGGGTCTTTGATGCCCAACTCCGGCTTGTGAAACTTGAGATATAGAGCGGCATCGGCGATGTGAATGGGGCCATCGTAGGCTTGCACGCGGCCTTTGTTGCTCTTGCCATCTGGCAAGTCCTGCTCTTCAAACACCACGTTCCAGCTCTTGGGAGCTTCCTTAAACGTCTCGGTGTTGTACATCAACACGTTGCTGCCCCACTGGTAGGGCACGCCGTAATGCTTATCGCCCACGGTGTGCCAGGGCGCTTTTTGCAGCCGCTCGTCCACGTTCTTCCAACTGGGGATGAGGCTCGTGTTCACCTCTTGCACTTTGCCGCCCGCCACCAACCGCAGCGAGGCATCGCCCGAGGCTGTCACCAGATCAAAGCCGCCCTCGTTCATCAGCGAGACCATCTCGTCGGATGTGGCCGCTGTCTTTACATTCACTTTGCAGCCGGATGTCTTCTCAAAGTCAGTCACCCAGTCGTAGGCCTTGTCCGTCTCACCGCGCTCGATGTAGCCGGCCCAGGCCACGATGTTCACTTGGCCTTCGCTGGCACCGATGGCTGTGAGAGGCGCGCCTTTAACGGCTGCTGCCGAGGCTGCGGGCCGCACCGCGCTGGGTGGTTGCATGGCGCACGCCGAAAGCGTCATCGAGAAAACGCCAGCAATACTGAGTAAAGATTTGAGTGGGAATTTATAACTAGTCATCTGTCCTCCTAAACACTATTTTGTAAAGACGGTGTGATGTAGGTCGCACCGTCTCTACAGTTTAGTAAGGGAGATGAGCTTGGTCAATTTACGGAATGACCAGTTTGCGGCCCACGCTGAGGAAGCATGTTTTGGCGTTCAGGTTGTTGGCCGCTGCTAGGCGGTTCACGCTCACCTTGTAGCGTGTCGCAATCTCTAGGCAAGTGTCGCCCGGCCGCACTACATAAACCGTTAACTGGGGTGTGGGGCTGGGCAAAGGCAACGGGTCTGCGAGGCGAGGAATGACGGCGACTTCAACCGTTGCGGCAATGATCAGTCGTTGCCCTACACGCAAGAAACACACATTGGCATTCAGTCCATTGGTTGCTGCCAACTGGGCTACCGAGATGCCAAAGCGCTTGGCAATGCCGCCGCAGGTGTCGCCATTTCTCACCGTGTAATAAGTCTGTAGTACCGCTGGCGTTGCAGTGGGTGCTAGGGTGGGCGCAAGAGTTGGGGCGTTTGTAGGCAGCGCAGTTGGGCGGGTTGTGGGCAAAGCTATCGCAGTTACGCGTTCGGCAGCAGTGCTGTTCGCACTGCTATCTGCTGTTGGAATCAGAACAATCTGGCCGATGCTGAGGAAGCAGGTCTTCGCATCAAACTGGTTGTAAGCCACCAGTCGTGCCAGGCTCACCCCAAACCGGTTGGCAATTTCCAGGCAGGTATCGCCGGGTTTCACCGAGTAACGCTGCGTACCATTCTGGGCCACTGGCAGTGGGGTGAGGGTTGGCAACGGAGTGGCAGTAGACGGCGCATCGGTTGTAGTGGGTGGCGCTGTTGGCGCTGGCGTGTCGGTCGAGGTGGGCGGCACCTCCGTTGTAGTGGGCGGTGTTGTTGGCGCTGGCGTGTCGGTGGGTAACGGTGTGGGTGTCTTGGTTTGAGTAGCGATGGGTCGTGGTGTCCATGTCGGCACCGCCGTTGTAGTAGGCGGCACGTCGGTTGGGGTTGGCTCCGGTGTGTCGGTTGCGCTAGGACGCGGTGTGGAGGTTGGCAGCGCTGTTGCCGTGGGTGGCGCTGTTGGTTCCGGTGTGTCGGTAGGCAACGGTGTCGGCGTCTTGGTTTGAGTAGCGGTTGGTCGCGGCGTCCAGGTCGGTACTGCTGTTACGGTCGGCGGCACCGTTGGTGCTGGCGTATCTGTGGGCTGGGGTGAGCTGATTACCACCAGCCGAGGAACAGACGTTGGCGTAGAAGTTGGCGCTAAGGTCGCTGTTGGCGGAATTTTTGTCGCGGTAGGCACCGTTGGTGGCACCGTTGGTGTTGGAGTATCTGAGGGCTGCGGGGCTTGGGTCGGTGTCGCGGTGGCGGTAGCCGTCGCAGTTGCTGTATCTGTAACCACAAGCGGCAACACGATGGGCACGCCGTCAGCATTATTCAGATCATCCAAATCTGATGTGGGCGAGATGATGCGCACAGCAACAGGTGTCGCAATCGTTGCAGTCGGCTCAACAATCGCCAGTTGCTCGGAAGTCTGCGTATAGGTTGGCACGCTTTGCGCAAACACCACCGTCACATTCATGGCCTGGGCCTCGCTGGCGGCAGTGCCACCCCCCGAGCGAGCATCTACGCCCAAGCGCAACAACAACGCACCCACCATCAGCAAGGCCACTGCCCCAAACACCACAACGATGTTGATGGAGGGTATGGGCTTGGCCGTCTGAGGTGCCTTAGATTGAACAAGCGATGGTTTTGCGGCAGGCAACGGTTTGGCTGCGCCATTGGCTTTGACTGCGCCGTTGGTTGTGCCAGGCAAACTGCGAGCCGGTGCGGATTTTGTTTGCGGGCGCGTTACGGCTGCAGGCTTAGCGGGCGGTTCTGGCCGCGCCATCGCTGTCACTACAGTCGCGTTGGCCGATTGGGGTGGGGCTGATTGAGTGGGTAGGGCGGGCAAAGACGTGGGCGTGAATGTGACCTCTGTGCTTCGCCCCAGGCTGTGCTCTGGCGGCGGCAGCGGGCCAGAGGCTGGTTTGGCCGCAGGCTTAGCCGGTTGGCTGCTCGTGTTCAAGGCCTCGCCGCACACGGGGCACACGCGGTCCTGATCCGAGACATGCGCTTTGCACGACACGCATCGGCGAGCCTGATTTCCGTTCTTAAAGCGATGCACGTTCACGAAAATCTCCTCGTTGTTCTTCTGGTCGTGCTTCTCGCTTCGTTTTCTGGGTCAACCAACTCATGTCTTTCCTAAACAAGCATGGCTGTGTGGTCAATGCATTGGGATGGGGGGAGGTGGCGCAGCCTAGCCGTATGGGGATAGTCGAGACTAGTCCTTTAGACCGCAGTGGTACTAGACTTTTTATGGAGTATTGCAAGACTTGCGAAGTATAACAATTCTGTATCGCTCATATTCATGGTTTCTCCTGCTTCAAATACAGCATACAATTTTGCGGACTATGACTCAATCAGAGACGACTCAGAACCCTGAAAACCCTGCGCCACCCAATTGGCAGGAATGGATGAAGCAGCCGCTGATCTGGACGGAGCGCATGCGCAGCCGGGCGCTGGTGTGGACACCGGATGCGCACTGGTTCATCAACGACCCACTCGGCCCGCTGCCTCACAGCCACGACGACGCCAGCGAGATTATCTACATCGCGGCGGGGCAAATGGACATTCAGGTGGGCGAAACCCGCCAACGGGTCGGCCCCGGCGATCTACTGTTTATGCCGCCGGATCGCTTTCATAACTATTGGCTGGTGGGCGATGAAACCGTGTGCCTGTATGTCCTGGTCGTGCCCAATCACAAGTTCGCCCGCTGGCGCTACAAAGACTTTAAGCCGGGTGCCTACGAGGGCCATGCCCCGATGAAAAACGCCTTCACCGAGGATTCGCTGCGCGAGATGCCCAGCGATGAGCGCATTAGCACCAACGTACGCCTGTTGGGCGTGGGCGCGGACACAGGTGAGCAATACGAGCAAGTTAAAGAGAAAATGATCTACGTGTTGGAGGGCGAGGCGCGGATCGACATCGAGAAAGTGAGCGGTTCGCTGAAGCCCAATGATTACCAACATGTGCCTTCGCAGCATCGCCATCGCATCATCAACGTGGGCCAAACGCCACTGCGCTACTTCGAGTTTATTTGCTTCGACCCCACCGCACCCGCCATCATCAAACCCGAAGACCTGCATTTGGTGAAAGAGTGACCTCTGAACTTCAGCGGCGGTTGATGCTGGGCGGCTTGGTTTTGGCGGTGGTGCTGGTGGCAGGATCGGTGCTGTTTGCAGCGACGCAACGAGCGCCCACCCAGCCTGCGGCCAGCGTGAGCACGCCGCCGTCAACCCTCACATCTCAAGCCAGCGCGGTGGCTGCGTTGGCCTTGCCTACTCTGGCCGCACCCGCCACGTTGAAGCCATTGCCCACCGAAGCCCCATCCACCACACCGGCCCCAACAGCAACGCCACAACCCACCGAAACACCGTTACCCACAGCCACGCCCACACCGCTGCCCATGCCCGCCTGGGCCGAAGTAGGCAACCTCACCAGCGTCGAATATCTCAACACCGTCGTCATCGAACGCGAGCGGCCCAAGTCTGGCATCGGCCAAGTGATCCCCGGCACCGACCGGCTGGTGCTGATGGCGGTGGGCAAGATTCACGCGGGCGTGGACTTGCAGAAGATCAAAGCCAGCGATGTGCAGATCAACGGCAAGGCCATTCGCATCGTGCTGCCACGCGCCAGCATTCTGGCAGTGGAGTTACAACCCGCAGACTCGCGCATCTTTGAAAGCGACCGCACCTGGCTGTATTCCGAGTACGAAGGATTAGAGCTGGAAGCGCTGGACGAAGCCAAACAGAAATTGCGCGACAACAGCTCGCACAACGTGAAGATGTTGGAACTGGCCGAGAAGATGGCGCGGCTGCAATTAACAGAGTTGTTGCGCAAGCTGGGCTATGAGCAGATCGAGATTGTGTTTGAACCTTAAAAGTCGTTGGCGGGTTGTTTGTAACCAGAAGCCGTATGCTATACTTTTGAACGTTAAGCAAGTGGAGGTGTGGTGTAGTGGTTAACACGCTGCCCTGTCAAGGCAGAGACCGCGGGTTCGAGCCCCGTCACTTCCGCCTGAGACGTGAAGCCGTTTAGTGATGACAGCATCCTGAACGGCTTCGTCGTTTTTCAGCACAAACCGCCAGTTCTGCTCAATCATCTTTGTTTGGCGAAAGAGCGACACAAACTCAGCATACGGCTTGACGCCGACAATTTGCTTTGTGTTCGTGTCAATGTAGATAGCCTCGAACATCTCTTTGAGAATTGCGTGCTTTTTTGCTTTGTCAGCTTTGTGCCAAGACTTTTGGAATTCAATAACATGATACCCAATCTCGGTGAAATGGCCGACATCAGGGATGACAATGCCGTTGATTTCACGAATAAGCCGTTGAGCTTTCTTTTCGTAGGCAGGCACATCGGCCTCCTCGATGAGTCCTTGCTCAAATTGGTAGTTGAGACGGCGCAGTTGTCCTCGTAAATCCTCGCGGCGCTTATCAAGGTTGGTGGTCTCTTGCTCCCCAATCAGCATTTCTTTCACGCGCTTCTGCCAATCATCAGGAAGCTGTAACGCTTCTATATACGGGTCAATTTGTGGAGAAAGATGATCTTCTCTAATTTGCAACCGTGATGCCTCACATTGCTCATCGCGTAACCATGCTGCACAGCGGTAGTAAAGATGCTTATTATCTTGCCCTGGGCTATGCACACAGCGCAAAGGCTTGCCGCAACAATCACAGCGGGCAAGACCTTCACCAAAAATATATAGATTGGGCGACCAAGTTTTGAGCAAGCGACCTGGGTTGGTGCGTTTGATACGAGCAGCCAGCGCCCTATCACATAGGTCTTGCGTGATGATCGGCTCGTGAGTGCTTTGTCTCTTTTGGGCTTGTTGGTCACGTTCAGGCTTTTTGCGCTCCTTCTCACCGACATACAGGGTGTTGCCAAGATAAAACTGAGACGCTTCACGGCTAAAGAGGGCTGTGACCGAATCCTTTGTCCATCCGCGCCGTAGGGATGGGTCAGTCTCAGTAGTGGCTTTTGATTTGGCGTTTGTGATGAGCCGATACGTGCGTGCGCCTGCTCGATTCAGTTCGTCGGCTATTTCTTGATCGGTCATCCCAGCCGCACCTAATTCGTAGGCTTTAAGCACATGGCGAGCATCATCGTTAGGCATAGCCTTGTAGAGCTTCTTGACGTGGTCGTTTTTGACCTCTTCTCCGGCTTCGACTTTGGAATAACCAAACCGAAGGCTGCCATTCCAATAACCTGCATCAAATCGTGCCACCATGCCTTTGGTGGTCTCGGCGCTCAAGTTTTGCAAATACCACTCAGCAAAGAAGGCAAGGATGACAAGCATCATCCGGCCAATAGGGGTCGTAAAGTCAATTGGCTCGGCGGCACTGGCAAAGGTGACGCTGTGGTGCTGCAAGTCATCAAGCGTTAGCAGCACATCAACCAAGCTGCGTGAGAAGCGGTCAAGTTTGTGGCACACCAATACATCAAACTTGTCGTCATGGGCATCTTGCAACATTTGCTGGAAGGCAGGGCGGTTAACGGTCTTTCCGCTCCATGCTTCATCTATATAAGGTTTGCCATCCAGTTCCCAATCTGAACGTGCAGCGATGAAGTTTCGACAAGCCTTGTCTTGAGCTTCGATACTCCATCCATCGGATTGTTCATCACTGGAATAGCGGTAGTAACAGCGGACTCTAATCATAATTTTTTACCTGCTTGCCGTTCGATTTCGGCAAAGATTGTTAACAGTCGTTCAATTCGTGGGGCGAATTTTGGCTTTGAGGCAGGCTGCTGTGTTCGTGACCCAGGCTGGTTTCTGACAAGCGGCGTAGGTGCGTTGGCTGTAGCGTTGTTGATTGGTGTTTTGTGAGCTTCGATGATGTCTGCCATGTGGTTGATTAAGCCGGATAACTAATCGCTTGTATCAGTTTCGGGTTGAATCTCTGACGTATCGCCAGATTCACCGATCAAATAAAACTTGCGGCGGGGTGGCAACGTGAATGATTCGGTGGGTTGGCCCGTAGGCAACGTGTTGTGCTGTGGTTGTGCTTGTGGCATGTTTGGGGATTGCTGCACAACCCAATACTGAGGCGGGGTTTGTGGTGGCTGGCTGTAGTGGCGGCTTTGCCCGTAGCCCTGCTCATCACGATTTCGGATGGCTAGATACGTGACGATGGCTGAGCATGGCACGGCGATGAGTAGACCAATCGTGGTGCCACCAAGTAAAGCGATGGTGGTCTGATCCATGCGTGAACCGATGACAAGGCCAAGAACGACGAAGAAAAGAATGACGGCAACAGCAATGGCTTTCATGAGCTTTTCCATTTCAACTTTTCCTTTAGGCAATTGCAAGTTTTCGCAAAACAAAACACGGCCGCACATCATCAGAGGATTTTCAAAACTGATAACGGTAGCCGTGTTCATCATGGTTAATTGGCGGGTTGGCGAGGTTTGTAGATAACTGGCCTGCTGGCTGGGCCGAATTGGTATCGTCGGCCTGCTCGAAGCAGAATGTGGCCTTGCTCCCCTATCACCTGCCGTGTCTGCTTCTTGGACAGCTTGAGAGTGCGGCACACATCAACGAGGACGGAAAGAAGTGGCACATGGATGGCGGCGCTGGGAGTGCCTGCATCCTTCTCACATTGCTGTCGAAATTGTCGTAGCTTATTTGCGGTCTTCATTTGGATTACCTCCGATACATGGAGTTAGCTTTATCCAAACTTGCCCCGCAAAAGCCAACAAAAAACGGGCAACCCATGCCGAGGAAAATGGCAAAGAATTGTCCGCTTCGTTACAATGCGAACAGCCTTGCCGATGCTCAGACCATCGTCAGGGTTAGGGCTGTGTTGGTGTTACAAGCACCTTCACGGCCTGCTTTATACGGAATTATATTCCGCACGTTGAATATATATTAGCGTACAGACTTTTACTTGTCAACAGTTTTTGGGGGTTGTTGAGGGCCGTGGCGTTTATCCTTCGCACTTGTGGCTTGGCTGACGTATTCAAGAAGTGACGTTTTATCCACCCACCAATCACGGCCTTTTTTCTCAGCCTTGATCTTGTTCTTGCGGATGATTTGACGTATGTAGTTGACGTGGTAGCCGCTGATGAGGGCTGCTTCGTCGGTGGTAATCCAGTCGGCCATGGCGCGATTTTAGCTATTTGCTCCTTCTTTTGCTACGACGATAATTTGTTTGCAACAAGGCACGTTACTTTTGCATCACTAAAACGAGGCACAAATGAGGGGGGAATTACAACTCAAAAGAGTTCGGGGCGGTTATGTCTTCACACTCAAGGCATACAACGGCTATGTTGTTCTGACCAGTGAAAGACACAAGGCTAAAGCTGAGGCACATGCAGCAATTCAGCGAGTTGGAGTGTGCGCAGACAATGATGCCTGTTACGAACATAAGCTCTCTGACAATGATCAGCCCTACTTTGTTCTGAAAGATATCAACGGTCAAGTACTTGGCACCAGTCAAATGTATTCTTCCTCTATGGCGATGAAACACGGCATTCCGGCCGTGAAAAGAAATGTGAAGTGGGCTGTGTTCAAAGACCTAACCATTTGAAAAGACGCTTCGTCTTTTTGGACAATAGAACGCATATCAAAACGTGGACTGTCATCTCTCTTAAAATGTCCATTCCGTGGGAGATACAAAGAGTGACCAGAAGGAGGCCGTTTGAGAAACTTATCAAGGAGTTGGTTTGGACAACTGCTATTGATGCGTCTTCGCAAGCCGTCCAATGCCGTGGCTGTACTATTTGGAGCATGCGTGCTTCTCATAGTCGTTACTGCTCTTATCTCTGGTGAGCCATCGAACCGTATAACATTTGAAGCTGTTCATCCCATAACGCATAAGCCCCTTGAACGTGCGGAGAGGTTAGGAAGCGCGACGCTTGCCATCAACAATATCCGGTACGATCCGTTCACCATTGAAGGCGACTTTACATTCCAAAGTCTTGAGCGGGCGCTAGAAGAAACGATAGGCCCACCCCCAGACGTGATGAGCCCCACATTGCCTATGTCTGCGCCTGTGCAGGTAGAGCGAGATTTCTTGCTGACTATGCCTAGCCGAATAGAGGTGAACGGTGTAACTGTTGTTCCTCGTTTTGAGCAACCAGGCACATATCAAGTGGCGCATATTAGCGCCAACGGATTTGGCAATATGTATTTCTTTCCGTTTGAATCGCATTCTGTGTTGTTGGGCATAAATGGTGACAGACGCGACTATTTGCCGATTGATTTGACTGTCGAAACACGCGGTATTCCTTTTGATGTGACGCGTGTCGAGCCAACATTCTTTTTGGGCACCTGGTTCATCGAATTACATCCTGCAACGTTTTATCGCGTGCTTGTGGTGATGGTCATTATTAGCTTGCTTGTCTTGCTGGCCCTCATGTGGAGAGTGCCTGATCGCACTGATTTGCTGACACTGGGCATTGGGGTATTTGCTGCGTTGTTTGCCCTGCGCGGCTTTCTAATCCCCATTCAAATAAGCACTCCGCTCTTGCTTGACCAGATTATTTTGGGTTACTTTGTGTTGATTGTTTTCTCAATGGTATTTCGATTTATGCGGATGATCGAACAAGGACATTAGTGATAACCGATATTTGATGTAGCAACAAAACTTCTGTGAGGCGATGAACATATTTACGACTTCTTAGCATCGGCCTGTCGTTCAATCTCGGCAAAGATGCGAAGTAGTCGCTCAACTCGTGGTGTTAGTGGCTGTCTTCATTCGACAAGTTGGTTTTTTGTCTGCGGCTGCTTCGCTATTGCCAATAATTCTTTATGCCAACACCGTATATATAGTTTGTGCATTTGCTATCGTTCAACTAAAACAAACACACCAGTTTGATTTGTTGATGAAGGAGGTTGAGAAGTGCGCGGAAATACATATCGGATTCAAGTATCAATTCTCGTCCTCATGGCTTGTGTGCTGTCAACAGCAAGTCCCCTATCTGCTCGTGAACTGGTTGAACATTCACCTGCACATCAACTTGTCGTCTCACAAACAATACGCATCTCTGTTTCTAACGAGGGAGTTGAGGGAAATGCAAGATCGTATAGTGGCGATGATATAGCTGTATCTAGTGACGGTCGGTATGTTTCTTTCAATTCGCTTGCAACCAATCTAGCGGAAGGGCCATCGCCTTACATTTATGATCGCATTACTTCCAAACTGAAGCCTTTGCCAAAAGGTTTTGATGGTGAATACCTTGCTGGCGCTCGGATAACGTCTATCTCAAATGATGGCAGGTATATTCTTTTCACTTCTGGAGTAACTAACGTGGTTCCTTTGGGCCAAACAAACCTTTGGATGCAAGTGTATTTACTTGATCAGACCACGGGAATATTCACTCACATCAGCAAAGATGCAAACGGTGAACCAAGAACTGGTTACAGCGAAGGTAAGTTATCTGGCGATGGCAGATATGTTGTGTATGGAACAAACTACTACTGGTCTCCATCGTTAATCTTGCGCGATCTGAGTTCTGGGGAAGAAACAGTGGTCGTGTCTGGCAACCTATCCAACATCACCCACAAATTCTATGATTTTTCAATTTCTAACGATGGGCGCTTTATTACTTTTGAGGGTGTTGTTGACCTGATTCCAGGTGGCCGCGACCCGCTACATGCGAATGGATTAGATATCTATCTTTACGACAGGTTGGCCGGAACCAATCCTATAAAGCGCATATCAGCCCCAGCAAATGGTGAAATCAACAACGAAGCGTCAGCCGTCCCGGAAGTGTCAGGGGATGGAAGTGTTGTTGCGTTTTGGTCGCAGGCTACAAATTTACTTCCATGTGGCACGCCCTGTTTACACTCTGGGCTCTATCTTTACAATATCGCAACCGGCCAACTAGAAGAGCCCCTATCAAGTATCGGCCTTGATGGTAAGCACGCCTTTATTGACTATGCCGCACTTTCCATCTCTGCGGATGGACGCTACATCGCCTTTATATCAAGCGCCAACAATTTAGTTCCTGACGACGCCAATAGCTGTTACGCCTTTGTTCCAAGTTGTTCCGATGTCTTTGTCCTTGACCGTATAACAAAAAATATAAGACGTGCATCAGTATCGAGCTTAGGCGCGCAATCGAATAATCGCTCTACAAACCCTGTGATTTCAGGTGATGGTTCAATTGTTGCGTTCTCATCTGAGGCATCAAACTTGGTAGCCAACGATACCAATGAGGTTTGGGACGCATTTGTACACGAGCTTTGCACAGGAACCAATTGCCCAAAGCAAGCTGTCAAACGCCCGGTGATTTTTGTTCCTGGCATGGGTACGTCGTATAACAACGAATGCTTGTGGCAAAACAAGACTTGTGAAGATCAAACAAAATGGTCATGGACTCCAAAAGTTTGGCTCGCAAGTCCGGGAGCTGAAGCATATAACCATTTCTTATTGGCACAGTTTGCAGCCGTTGAATACACCAAAACAAATTACCTCTTGTTCACTACTTTTCATTACGACTGGCGAAAACCTCTCAATTTGAATGTAGCTAGGTTACGCGAACATATCTCATACATTAAGCAGCAGACTGGGGCAACCCAAGTGGATTTAGTCGGACACAGTGAAGGTGGACTTATAGGGCGTGCGTATGTGCAGGATGCTGAATTGCTTGGTACAAATGACGTAGCTCACCTTGTAACCATTGGCGTACCGCTTCGTGGTATGCCACGAGCTTATCCGTTCTGGGAAGGTGGTGAGCTTTATAGAACAGGCTGGATTGATGGATTCGCGTTGCAAATGCTCTGTGGCGTCGGCTGCATAAACAACGCAAATGCGTTACAAAAAGAGCTCCCGATTTTTCGCGATTTATTGCCTACATACGACTACGTTTTTAACGCAAATGACAACTACGCAGTCAAGCAAGTAACATCTCTCTTTCATCAAAACAATGTTGTTGGTGCGATGAACTCCCCGGCTGGTCTTCAATCGCTGACTCAGCACACTAAAGTAACTGCAATCTACGGGACGGGTCAAGACACACCCGTAAAAATGGTAGTTGAGGATCGTTCCGCGATTCAATCTAGTGCCTCTTCAAGGCTAAGAATAGGGGTTGCAGATAAAGGAAGTCGCAAGGAAGCTCCTGAGCAGGAAAGGAGTTTCCATGAACAAGAAATTCGT
>JAYTNY010000494.1:0-4967 GCA_043748055.1 Roseobacter sp. | reverse complement strand
GCCTGTTTCACAAACCATCATTGAGGAACGTCGCTAGTGACCAGCCGTTTCTTCGACACAAGCGCCCTTGTCAAATACTACATCGATGAGGTGGGCAGCGATTGGGTGACCACCTTGATCGCTGAACCAGATGCCCGCAATTACATCGCTTATGTGACCGGTGTAGAGATGACCGCCGCGCTGACTCGGCGCAATTTGCCTGCTAGCCTGAAGCACTTTGAGGCCGATTTTGCACAGGGTTATCGGCGACTGGCCTTGCCGGAGGCGACGATCACCCTGGCCCGCAATTTGGCCCGCCAACAAAAATTGCGGGGCTATGATGCCATTCAGTTGGCTTCGGCGTTGGCCTTGGTCGAGGCACTCGGCCTGGGGCAGGTCGAATTTGTGTGCGCCGATGCCGAACTGGTTGCGGCAGCTCGCAAACACAAGCTCAACACCAGCAATCCAAACGACCACATTTGATCTTCGCACACAGCGATGATAAAAATGTTGCCACGAATAGTACAGGTTCGTTATCTTCGAGATTACTTGCTGGAACTCACATTTACAACTGGCGAAACAGGTCTAATCGACTTCAGCCAAGATATGCAACGGTTCAAAGGCATATTGCCAGCCTTTGCCACAACGCCAGCTGCGGCACGCTGAAATGGTCAATGGTCAATTGCATTGGTCTACCGCCACAATCGACTCGGCGAGAGCCTGCACACCCAGCGCTAGATCTTCCGGTGCGGTATGCTCCTCCGGCGCGTGGCTGCGACCATCGACACTGGGCACAAAGATCATGCAAGCCGGGGCAATAAGCGCTAGATAGTTGGTGTCGTGACCGGCACCACTGGGTGTGACAATTGTGTTGGGCGTGAGACGTTGGCACACGCCCAGCACCATCTCGTGCAGCCATTGGGGGGGAATGACCGATTGCAAACGCGTCTCGTTGAAGAGTTGCACCGCCACGCCACGCCCATCGCAGGCCTGTTGGGCCAGCGCCATAAATTCGGCCCACATCGCGTCCAGCTCGGCCATATCCAGGCTGCGCAACTCAGGGATGCTGAGCACATGGTTGGCGATGACGTTACCTTGATTGGGTTTGACCTCGATTTTGCCAATCGTCCCAACTGCGCCGTGACCATTCCGCGCATGTCGTTTGGCGATGGCCTCAACCGCCACGATCATCTGGCCCAGTGCAGCAATCGGGTCTTTGCGCAGAGCCATCGGCGTAGCGCCGGCGTGGTTGCTTTTGCCGCTGAGCTCAAAGATAGCTCGCCGGATGCCGACGATGCCGCTGACCGCTGCCAAGCGCATGTCATGCGCCTCTAGCACTGGCCCCTGCTCGATATGCAGCTCCAGTGATGCGGCGACATCACCTGTTTTGAGCAAGGATTGATGCATATTGTCGGGCTGGCCACCCATTTGTGCGATGGCTTCACGTAGGGTGATGTCGCCGACCTTGCGGGTCAACCAGTCTGCTTTGAAGTCATGCGTGCAGGCGATCATGCTACCCATACAGGCGATGCCATAATCGGTGGCCTCCTCGGCCAAATAATCGGCCATCACGAACGGGTGGCGCAATGTAATGCCAGCCTCGCGAATCGCCCGTGCCGACTCCAACGCGCCCAACACACCCAAAATGCCGTCGTAGCGCCCACCGCCCATCACAGTATCGGTGTGTGAGCCAGCATAAATTGGCGACAGTTTGTGCGTGCCATCTCGTTGGCCGAACAAATTGCCGGCCGCATCCTGCCAGGTGCGCAACCCCGCGTGCTCCATCCGCTCGCGCAGCCACTGCCGCCCACGCACATAGGCCGCGGATGGAAACCGCCGAGTCCAGCCCGGTGTGTCTGGCTCGGTGTATGTGGACAGGGTGTTGATGTCGTCTAGTAGACGTTGTGGGTTGATTTGTAACATGTTGGTTGTTGGTTGTTGGTTGTTGGTTGTTGGTGGCTAGTGGCTGGCTGCTAGCCACTGATTACTGACCACCTGCCTGTATAACGACTGCTGCCGCGCTATCGCGTACTGATAGATTTCGTGATGATCTGCATCCGGCTGATGGGTTTCGCTGATCGGCGGCGCGAGCAAGCACAAATCTTGGGTTCGATCCAATTGCCATAGCGCCAACATGGCAACGCCTCGCGCAGTCGCTTCTGGTTCACGACATACGTGCACGGCTATGTTGGTCACATCGGCCAGCATCTGGCGCCAGAACGATGATGCCATAAGCGCGCCGCCACTCACAACGATAGGTGCGTCAGGCATTGCAATGACTCGTAATGAATCGTGGATGATCGCCATCCGATACGCGATGCCTTCCATGCAGGCCCGCAATATGTCGATCGGGCGCGTCTCCAACCGCAACCCATGAATCGTGCCGCTGGCATGATCGGCAAAACCCGGGCTGCGCTCACCGGCAAACATGGGCAGGACGGTCAACCCATGCCCGTCCGGGCGTCCAGTCAGCAACACCGTTTCAGCTTCGCCTAGATCGATCTTGAACGCTTTGCTGACCCACTCGATAACATTGCCACCCTCGCTGGTGGCGCCGCCAACAAGGGCCAGTGTTTGATCAACGCGATAACACCATAAGGCAGGCGACAACTGTTCTGATGCGCGGGCGCTGGCAATTCGCATGGCCGCGGTAGTGCCGATAGTGGCGGCCACGCAGGTATTGTCGACGCAGCCGGTACCGACATTGGCAGCTGCGCCATCGCCAATCGCCGCGCACAATTTGGCCTGCGCCAACATGGGCCAGTTTTGTGCGGCTGCGCCTAACGAGATGGGAGATTCATCCAGCGTGGGCAGTTGCTCTCGGGAGAGGTTGAGTGCACGTAACCAAGCCTCGTCCCAATCTAAAGTGTGCCGGTTCAACAGTCCAGTCCAAGCCGCAATGGAATAACTCGTGGGCAACGGCGAACGCGCGCCGCACAACTTCATGCGCAAATAGTCGCTCAGACTCACCAGCCAACGCGTGCGCTTGAGCAATTTAGGTTGGGTGCGGGCCAGCCAGCGCAGTTTGGCGGGGTGATAGTTGGCGCGGATACGACAGCCGGTGCGTTGCAGCGTCTTGAGCTCATCAAACTCGGCCCGTAGCGATTTGGCATCGTCACTGGCGCGGGTGTCGGCATAGGTGATGACCGGCGAGATGGGCTCGCCGCGCTCATCAAGACATAGCATGTTGGCGACGTATGAGGCCATCGCCACCCCAGCGATGGGTTTGCCATGGAGCTGTTTGGTTTGGCCCTGCGCGATGTTTAGCAAACGTCGCAAGCGCTGCCATGCCGCTGGCGCATCATCTTCGGAGCGGCCTTGTCTATCCGTCTGAAACGCGCATGCCTCGCGGGCTGCAACACCTAGCACGGGCTGGGCCTGCGCGTCGTAAAACAGTGCGCGAGTGGAGGAACTGCCGAGATCAAGAACGAGGATCATCTGAAATTGAGAATTGAGAATTGAGAATTGAGAATTGAGAATTGAGAATTTGGGATTTTGGATTTTGGATTTGGGATTTGGGATTGAGAAGCGTTCGTAAAGTTCATAAGGTTGGGCACAAACTTTCGAACCTTCTGAACTTTAGGAACTTGCTCGCGCCTGCGGTGCCACACAGGTTGTAAACGATACGGCATAGGCGGCGAAGCCTTTACGTTGTACGACCAATTTGAGCGAGTGTTCCTCAAAATCCGGATTGTTGACCACCCGATACATCCGTGGGCGATCCGGGGTGAGGGTGGCGTTGCCTTGGGCGTCGTAGACCACATCAACACCGGCGTGCTCGCGCGGCAGCGGGACATTGTCTTGCAAGATAGAAAGTGTAGGTGGTAGTGCGGCCGCTTGCGGTTGCCCTCCACCCAGCAATACCGCGCCTTGCCCCTGCAACATCAATTCAACTGGATCACCGGTGGGCGACATGACGATATTGACCTCTTTGGCCTTGTAGTTAAAAGCAAGATAGCCTTGTGAGCCGGCTAGCTCAACGTACTCATCCTGCGAGCGCCACGGCCCATAGACATAGAAGTGTTTGCCTTCGTGGACATGATCGTCTTGATAAAAAATGACGACGTTCTTTTCGACGCCCTCTTTGTTGCCCAAGTCACTGCGTTCGTAGCCCAGGTGCAATTCCGGGCTGGGACGGTAGCACAACGCACCGGGCGAGTCCTCACCGCGTTTGGGGTTGCTGAAGGGCACCGGTTTGAACGTGCTGGGGTTGGCCTCGCGCAACGCCGCTTGGATGCTCATCTCAGTGCGCAAGTATTCGCCTTCGCCCAAGTGATTAAAGCGGACATAGCCCTGTGCATCGACAAGAAATTTGCTGGGCCAACCCTTGTTGTCAAAGGCTTGCCAGATGGCATAAGCGTTATCAAGCACCACCGGATAGGTGATGCCAAAGTCGGCGCAGGCTGTCTCGATTTGTCGGCCCTCGTACGCAAACTCAAATTCGGGCGCATGCACCCCAATCGTTACGAGACCATGCGCTTTGTATTTGGTCGCCCACTCCACCACATACGGCAAGGTGCGGACACAATTCACGCAGGTGTAATCCCAAAAATCCACCAGCACTACTTTGCCGCGCAGTTGTTTTAGGGCAATGGGTTCGCTATTGAGCCAACGCAGGCCCGATGGGAATTCGGGTGCGTGAATGGTCTGTGCTTCGAGCATCAGTCCATTTTACGATGGAGTAATCGTCTGTGCCCAGGCTGCGTCGTCTTCGTTGAGCGGCAGCACGGGCTCGGTCTCGCCCCGCTTCAAGGGGATGCCAATATCGGGGATTGGCTGGCGTAGTCCAAATTGGCGCAAATCGGCATACGGATGCTGCTCGGTGCGGCTGACCATGATGCGACAGTCGCTAATCGCGGCAGGCTGCCGCAGTCGAAATTCGGGTGGTATGTCGGCGCGCAGTAGATCAATCTCCACGAGATGGGTCCAACTGCCCAACACCTTGAGTCGCTTGTGTTCGTATTCCTCGCGCCTGAGTTTGTTGCTGG
>JAYTNY010000493.1:0-3356 GCA_043748055.1 Roseobacter sp. | reverse complement strand
CTTCACGCTGTTCCACTGCTTAAAGAATTGATATTGGTAATACTGCTGCTCTTGAATTTGGGCCGAGAGCCGCGCCTTCCAGTTGGCTACCGCACGCGGGGTTTTGCGGGCGATGTCGTCGGCCCAGGTGTTCCAGGCCTCGCCGCCATGCGCCTGCTTAATCGCCATGAACAAGGCATAGTCATCCAGCCAGCTTTTGTTCTCGGCACAAAATTTCTCAAAGCCCTCGTGGTCTTTGGGTGCAGCGTATTGTAAAAAATGCACGTAAGACTTGTGCAGCAAGTCGTACTTAAACTCAATCACCTCGCCGTAATCCACCTTGTGGTCGTCAAAAGCATCGACCTCGGCCAGCGCAGCTTCCAAATCTTTGGCGGCCAGCGCGTTGCTGTGTACCAAATGCTCCAGGCTAATCAGCAACGGGTTTCCAGCGAAGGCCGAGAAGCACTGATAAGGTGAATCGCCATAGCCGGTGGGGCCAAGCGGCAACACCTGCCAAACCTTTTGGCCCATCTCGGCCAATAGCTCGATAAAGCGATACGCGTGGTCGTTGAATTCGCCGATGCCAAACTTGCCCGGCAACGATGTGGGGTGCAACAAAATGCCGCTTGCTCTTTCCATATCTCGGTCTCCTGAATTGCTGTCTCGTGTTTTGTGCAAAGATTTTAGCTGGTTTAGAGAATCGCTCTACGAGATAGAAACTTAGTCACATGCGACGCTCCTCTGCGATTCGAGGAAGTACTGGTAGCCGCAGGCTTTAGACTGCGCCCCTATACGAGTAACAACGGGCGAAATCTCCTCTCTTGTTGGGGTTATTCATATGTTAAGCGCGGGCTGATCCTTCGACTTCGCTCAGGACTGCGGCTACCCTGCTCAAGCTAATTCTTCCCCGATATTGTCTTAATCCCCTGCATCGCCTTGCTCAGCAATTCTTTGGCCCCCAACTTCTCCGCAATCGAGCGTGCCTCTTCAAAGGCGGATTGGGCTTTTGCCAATTCGCCCTGCATCAACAGCCACTCGCCGCGCGCGTGTTGGGTGTAGCACACCAGCCACGGGAACTGCGTGGCGCGGGCATGTTGCATCGCCTCGTCAAAGTTGCGCGCAGCCTCAGCATGTTTATTTTCATGGGCGGCGATTTGGCCCAACACCGCCAACAACGGACTCATCATCTCGGCGTGCTGCGCACTGCGCGCCACTTGCAAACCCTCTTGCGCGGTTTGTTCGGCGCGCACCCAATCACCCGCCTGCATAGCCACTCGCGCCAGCATGCCCAACAGCCAGCCCATGCTCTCGCGTTGATCCACCTGCCGCGCCAGCCGCAAGCCCTCTTGCAAATGCTGCTCGGCCTCGGCCAACTTGCCTCGGTGCAAATCGGCTGTGCCCTGCGCCAAATGCGCAGCAAAGATGGCCTCGGTAAATTGCACCACCTGCGTAATGCGCAAACTTTCTTCAGCCAGCATGTCAGCGCGCTCGTAGTCGCCTCGGTTCGCATCCACCCAGGCTTGTAGCGCCAACGTTAAACCGTGCATCTCAGTAAAGCCAATCGCCTGGCTCAGCGCCATGCCTTCGCGCAAATAGCGCTCACCTTCGTCGCACTCGCCTTTCCAAAAGGATGTAATGCCCATGCCTGCCAGCGCCGTGCTCATCAGCCGTTGGTCGCCGGTCTCGCGGGCCAGCTTCACGCTCTCCATCAAAAAGTCGTAGGCCTCGGCCTGGTTGATGTGGCTCGAAATCAGCGCCAGCTCGATCAACAACATCGTCGTGATCTCGCGGTTGCCTGCCGTTGTATCGGCCAGCGCCAATCCGCGTTGTCCAAATTCGCGGGCGCGTTGGTGTTCGCTCAGATCGTTGCATACTGTTGCCAGACCCAGCAACAACGCGCTTTGGCTCTCGCTGTCATTTGCTGCTTCGGCGTGCGCAAAGCCTTGTTCAAACAATGCCAATGCCTTACGCGCTTCGCCCCGCTTACGGGCCAACCAGCCCAGGTTTAGCAACACGCCTGGCAACAAACTCTGGTGTTCAATAGATTGGGCTGCCGTGAGCGCACGGTTGAGGTGAACCGCAATCGTGTCGTATAAGCCGCGTGTGCTGGCGAAGGTGTAAAACGCAATCGCCATGCGAATAAGGTCGTGCTGGTGTTCGTGTTGATGCGCCAACTCTAGCGCGCGCAGGATGTTGGTGGTTTCGGTTTCGATGAGGGTGTAGTGGGTGCGGTGTTGTTGCATGAAGTTTGCGTAGTAGGCAGTCATGCGGCCCTCACCCCCGGCCCCTCTCCCGGGGGGAGAGGGGTGTTCTGCTCCCCTCTCCCCCCGGGAGAGGGGCCGGGGGCGGCTTCGCGCATAGTCACAAATCGTTTGGTGCAACGCATAGCGCCCGCTCGCATCCACCTCTACTAAACCCGCATCAACCAGTTCGTCCAACGCGGATAAGTCTGCATCGACGGGGTCAACGGAATCGTCGACGTTGACGTTTGTCCTCGCACACACCGCCAGCGCGGCCTCTTCACTAAACGAATTTGGCTTTGGCTCGAACAACGCCAGCGCCTGCCATACCAAACGCGCCTCTTCGCTCAGCATCTCCTCGCTGTTGCGGATGACGTTGAGCAGCGACAGGGGTGTGTCGTCATCCCAGCCGGGTCGCCGCGCCAATAGCTCGTCGGGCTGAGACAGATTTAAGCGCGCATCGCGCTGGGCCAGTTGCTGCAAAGCCTGTTGCAAACGGCGCGGTTGCCCGGCATGGCTAGCCTTGCGCAAGAAGCGGCCCATGAGGGTTAGGGACAGCGGCAAGCCGCCGGACGCAGTTGACAAGGTTTGCAAGTTAGCAGGTTGCAGGTTGGGGACGTGTTGTTGTAGCAGTTGGGCGCTGGCGGCGGCATCCAGTTCGTTTACTTTGATGACATACGCACCTGCGAAGTCAATCGCTACGGCAGGCAAGCGCGTGGTGAGCAGGTGCGCGCACTGCGGCCCACCCAGCTTGAACGCCAGCGCGGGTTCGCTGGCCCATGCGTCATCCATCACCAACAGCACGCGGCGGTTGCCGATGGCGGTGTGAATAAAGCGCGCGGCTTCTCGGATGTTGGGCGCGGGGTCGTGGGCTTCGATGAGCGCGTTCATCCACACGCTTAGCAGGGCTAATGTGTCTGGCCCACTGCTTTGGCTATGGCCTCGGCCCAGGCCAATCCACAACACGCCATCGCAAAAGCGTTCACGCAAGTCGGGGTCGTTGGCTAATTCAATTGCCAGCGCCGTTTTGCCCGCGCCCGGCAAGCCCTGCAACGCCACCGAGTGGCCCGCGATGAGGTGTTGCTTCAGCGCGCTCAGCACGCCATCCCGCCCCACCAGCCGATGCGCAGGGCGCGA
>JAYTNY010000492.1:0-2361 GCA_043748055.1 Roseobacter sp. | reverse complement strand
ATCGCCGCCGTCAACGATGTCTTGCCGTGGTCGATGTGTCCCATCGTCCCCACGTTCACATGCGGCTTGTTCCTCACAAATTTCTCTTTTGCCATGTCTCTCCTAAATTAGCTTTCAGCTATTAGCCGTCAGCTTTCAGTCAATCATTCGTCGCGTTCAAAGCTGATTGCTGAAAGCTGATTGCTTCTATTACTTCTTCTCTGCCGCCGCACCCTTCAACTCGTCTGCCAAGTTGCGGGGCAGTTCGGCGTAGTGATCGAATTCCATCGTGAATTGGCCGCGCCCTTGCGTCATGCCACGAATGTCGGTTGCGTAGCCAAACATCTCGCTCAGCGGCACTTGCGCGTTCACCGAACTGGCGTTGCCACGTGGGTCAATCGAGCTGATCATGCCGCGCCGGCTATTCAAGTTGCCGACGACCGTGCCGGTGTAATCCTCTGGCACCACCACTTCGACTTTCATAATCGGCTCAAGAATCACGCCACCGGCCTTAGCCACCGCTTCCTTAATTGCCAATGAACCAGCGATCTTGAACGCCATTTCTGACGAGTCCACCTCGTGGAAGGAACCATCCACCACGTGCACTTTCACATCCACCATGTGGTAACCCGCAATAATGCCGCCTTCCATGGCCTCTTTAATGCCTTTCTCAATGGGGTTGATAAACTCTTTGGGAATCGAACCGCCCACCGTGTCATTGATAAACTCGAAGCCCTTGCCCGTGTTCGGCTCAATCTCGATAGCCACATCGGCGAACTGGCCTTTGCCGCCAGTCTGGCGCTTGTAGACAGCGCGCGCCTTAGCTTGTTTGGTGATCGTCTCGCGGTAAGCCACCATCGGCTTGCCTACACGCACTTCAACACCGTACTCACGCTTCATGCGATCCACGATCACGTCCAAGTGCAATTCACCCATGCCCGCCAACGTGGTCTGACCCGTCTCTTGATCAGTGGCCATGTGCAAAGTGGGGTCTTCATCGCCCAAAGCCTTCAGGGCTTTGCCCATCTTGTCTTGGTCACCCGCCGTCTTCGGCTCAATCGCCAACTTCACCACCGGCTCTGGGAACGTAATCGTCTCCAGCAACACAGGATGATTGGGGTCGCAAATCGTGTCGCCAGTGATTGCGTCCTTCAAGCCCTGGGCCACGCCGATATTGCCTGCGCTCACATCCGTAATCGCTTCGCGCTTATTGGCGTGCATCTGATAGATGCGGGCCATGCGCTCGGTCTTGCCTTTCGTCGAGTTCAAGATTGTGTCACCCTGCGAGACACGACCCGAATACACTCGAAAGAACGCCAGCTTACCCATGCCGCTTGGGTCACTGATCACCTTGAACACCAAGCCCGCGAAAGGCTCTTTAGCATCCGGGTGACGTTTGACCTCAAGATCAGTGTTGGTGTCAATCGCCGTAATCTCCGGCTTGTCCAGCGGCGTGGGCAAATAATCAATCACCGCATCCAAAACCAACTGCACACCCTTGTTTTTGAGGGCGCTGCCGCAAAACACCGGGAAGAAAATTCGGGAGATGGTGCCTTTGCGAATCGCAGCCTTCAGCTCGGCCACGCTCGGCACTTCGGCGTTCAAATACTTTTCGAGGAGAGCGTCATCGGCCTCACTCGCCACTTCGATCATCTTCTCGCGCGCGGCTTTGGCCTCGTCCAGCTTGTCCGCCGGAATCTCGTTCTCGTTGATGTCGGTGCCCTTATCGCCAGTGAAGGTGTAGTACTTCATCAGCATCAGGTCAATCACGCCGCTAAAGTCGCCTTCTAGGCCGACATTCAACTGCATGACGAGAGGCTTGGCCGCCAGACGCTCGCCGATCATCTCAATCGTCTTGTTCAGCGTCGCGCCCATGCGGTCCAGCTTGTTCACAAAGCAGATGCGCGGCACACCATATTTATCGGCCTGCCGCCACACGGTCTCGCTTTGGGGTTCTACGCCAGACACCGCATCGAAAACGACCACGCCACCGTCCAGCACGCGCAAGCTGCGCTGCACTTCGGCGGTAAAGTCAATGTGTCCGGGCGTATCAATCAGGTTGATCTGGACTTCATCGCTGCCGTCGGTCTTCTTCCAGAAGCAAGTGGTGGCCGCAGCGGTGATTGTGATGCCGCGTTCCTGCTCCTGCACCATGTAATCCATGGTGGCAGCGCCTTCATGCACTTCGCCAATTTTGTAGGTGCGGCCCGTGTAATAGAGGATGCGCTCGGACGTCGTGGTCTTACCAGCGTCGATGTGCGCAATAATCCCTATGTTGCGGACCTTATCAAGTGGGTATTCTTTAGCCATTCCAACTCAAACCCAACTCATCACCGGCCATTTGTCTCCGCAGCAATGGCTCTGGATGGGTTGTTCAGCTAA
>JAYTNY010000491.1:0-9730 GCA_043748055.1 Roseobacter sp. | reverse complement strand
AAGCCGCCGACCTTGCCAACGGGGGTGCGCGTAATCTCCTCGCGCAACATGCCCTTAATAAAGCTGCCCATGCCCTCACTAAGTTTGACGATGACGTTGCCGGTGAAGCCATCTGTCACATATACATCGGCCAAGCCTTCGGGCAAATCGCGGCCTTCGGCATTGCCCACAAAGTTAATAGGGGCTTGCTTGAGCAACGCATATGCCTGCTGCGTCAACTCGTTGCCCTTCCCTTCTTCCTCGCCGTTAGAAATAATGGCCACGCGCGGCTTGCGCACGTTCAGCACGCGCTCGCTGTAAATGCTGCCCATCAACCCAAACTGCAACAGGTATTCCGGCTTGCAATCTGCGTTTGCACCAATATCCAACACAAACACCCAGCCCTTTGCCGTTGGGTAAACGCTGCTGATGGCGGGCCGTTGGATGCCCCGTATGCGGCCCAGATTTAAGAGCGCCGAAGCCAAGCCGCCGCCGCTGTTACCCATCGTCACAAAGGCATCGGCCTCGCCGTTCTTCACCATACGCATGCCCACATTCATGCTGGCATCTTTCTTCGTCTTCACCGCCATCGCGGGGTGCTCGCCCATCTCAATCACCTCGGTGGCGTGCACAATGGGCAAATGCAAATTGGCTGTGCTGTGCTGGTTGAGCAGGGGCCGAATCTGGTCTTGCTTGCCGACCAGCACAATCTCGTGGCCGAATTCGCGGGCCACATCAATGGCAGCTTCTATGTTGGGTGCGGGGCCAAAGTCGCCACCCATGGCGTCGAGGACAATCTTCATGGTGAATAGCATTAAGCCTTAAGCGATAAGCAATAGGCTGTAAGCAATCGTCCATCTCCCATTGCTTACAGCCTATTGCTTATCGCTTATAGCTCTTCTAATTTCTCGAAAAAATAAATTCGTCTTGCGGAGGTTGAATTACTTTAGACATGACTGAGAGCAGTTTGACTTCTTCGTTCAAGATTTCATCTTCCACTTCTAGCAAATCTGCCACGTTTTCCTGCTCCAGCAATTCCTGTTTCTCTTCCAAATCCAGTTGCAGGGCAATGGCCGTAAAGATGGCAAGCTGGCGGGCATCTTCGGGGAAGCGATCTACCTGAAAGCTGAGGCCGTTGGTTTTGGCGAGCAGGCGCAAATAGCGCTTCATCCGCTGCACCACACCATCTACCAATTCTTGAGCGGGCGGTTCTTCATCCAAATCAAACGGGTAATCCACAATGGTGCCGATCAAATAGCCATCATCCCCCACCACCCAATCTTTAATTTTGAAGCGCTCGGTGCCAACCGTATTGATCTCCATGTGCCCATCCGGCAACTTGTCCACATCCGTCACCAACGCCGCCGTGCCCACATCAGCCAAGTGGTCTTCGCTCATCGCCAGCACCACGCCAAACGGCTCCTTGTTGTCAATGCAGCGCTGAATCATGATGCGATAACGCGGCTCGAAAATGTGCAACGGCAAATTCTGGTTTGGGAAAAGCACCACATTGAGCGGGAACAGGGGCAACTCACGGGCGCTTACGTCGTCTTGCATTTTTACGTCCTTAAAGGCGTCGGGCATTTTAACAGGGTGGTTGGTGACTAGGGGTTAGGGATTGGTGAATCGGCAATCCACAACACGAATCTCTATATCACCAATCCCTAATCCCCAATCACTCATACAATCCCATCTCCATGCCTTCAACCAAATACACCCTCGGCGTCGATTTCGGCACCCTCTCTGGCCGCGCCGTGCTGGTGCGCGTGAGCGATGGGGCCGAGATTGCCGAAGCCGTCTACGACTACTCGAACGCGGTGATAGACGAGCGCCTGCCCGAAAGCGGCGTGCCATTGGAGCACGACTGGGCGCTGCAAGACCCCGACGATTACATCCGCGTCTTCGCTCAAACCATTCCCAGCGTCCTCAAAACAAGCAACGTCTCGCCCGATGATGTCATCGGCCTGGGCATTGACTTTACGGCTTGCACCATGCTGCCCACCTTGCGCGATGGCACGCCGCTGTGCCGCCTGCCGCAGTGGCGCGCTAACCCACACGCCTGGGTCAAGTTGTGGAAGCACCACGCCGCCCAACCCGAGGCCGACCGCGTCAACCAAATCGCCACCGAGATGGGCGAGAGCTGGCTGCCGCGCTACGGCGGCAAAATTTCGTCGGAGTGGTTTTTCCCGAAGGCCCTGCAAATTCTGAACGAAGCGCCCGATGTCTACGCCGCCGCCGAGCGCATGCTGGAGGCCACCGACTGGGTCATCTGGCAACTGACCGGCAACGAGACCCGCAACGCCTGCACGGCGGGCTACAAAGCCATCTGGAGCAAACGCGATGGCTACCCCAACAAGGCCTACTTGCGGGCGCTACACCCACAGCTCGAAAACTTCGTTGAGGAAAAGTTGCTGCCCCCCACGCCCATCGGCGCTCGTGCGGGTGGGCTTACGCCCAGCATGGCGCAGTTGATGGGGCTGCGCGCAGGCACGGCCGTCGCCATTGCCAATGTGGATGCGCATGTCTCGGTGCCGGCCTGCAAAGTTACGCGGCCCGGCACTTGGGTCAGCGTCATGGGCACCAGCTCGTGCGATATGTTGCTGAGCGACAAAGAAGCCATGATCGAGGGCATGTGCGGCTATGTGGCCGATGGCATTTTGCCCGGCTACTTTGGCTACGAGGCCGGGCAAAGCTGCGTGGGCGATGGCTTCGGCTGGTTTGTGGACAACAACGTGCCCCCACCCTATTACGACGAGGCGAAACAAAAAGGCATCAGCGTGCATCAAGTGCTAGAGGCGCACGCCAAAAACTTGCGCCCCGGCGAAAGCGGTTTGCTGGCGTTGGATTGGTGGAATGGCAATCGGTCTATCTTGGTGGATGCGAACGTGAGCGCAGTGTATGTGGGCATGACCTTAGCAACCACGGCCCACGAGATGTACCGCGCCAGCCTGGAGGCCACAGCGTTTGGCAAGCGCGTCATCGTCGAGAGCTTCATCAACGGCGGTTTGGCCGTAAACGAGATGATTGCCTGCGGTGGCCTGCCCGAACGCAACAAGCTGTTCATGCAAATTCACGCCGATGTGTTGGGCATCCCCATTAAAGTGAGCGCGGCCAAGCAAACCCCAGCGGTGGGCAGCGCCATGTTTGGGGCGGTGGTGGCGGGCGCAGCCGCTGGCGGTTACGACTCCATCGAAGAGGCCGCCCAACACATGGCTCACCTCAAAGACGAAGTGTTTACGCCCAACGCCAAAAACAAAACCGTGTACGATCAGCTCTACGCTGAATACCTGCGCCTGCACGATTACTTTGGTCGGGATGCGGGGAGTGCGGTGAAGCGGCTGAAGCAGATTAAGACAGGTTCTTAGTGAATGGGGATTGGTGAATAGTGATTCGTGATGAACGAGTCGTTAATTGCTTTTCACTAATCCCCATTCACCATTCACTAATCACTAAGATGAGAAAAATAGGAATTCAACTTTACACAGTGCGCGAGACGATTAAGCAAGACGGCCTGATTCCAGTGCTGAAAGAAATTGCAGCGATGGGGTATGCCGGGGTCGAAGGCGGTGCGTTTATGGGCAACATGCCCGCCAAAGACCTGCGAAAAGTGCTGGATGATTTGGGGCTGACCTTTGTCAGCGGCCACATCAGCATGGACGACATTAAGCAAGGCTTTGAGCCGCTGCTGACGGAGTACGCCACACTGGGCGCGAAGTACATTGGGCTGGCCTGGATCGGCGAGGAATATCGCAAAGACGCAGCGATGTGGAAGCGTAGCGGCGAGGCGATGGAGAAGGCCGCCCAGCAAGCCAGCAAACATGATCTAACCTTCTTTTATCACAACCACGCCTTTGAGTTTGAGAAATTTGATGGCGAGTATGGCTTCGACATCCTGTTCAACTCAACCGATTCGGCGTTGCTGAAATCCGAGTTGGATGTGTATTGGGTGAAGAAAGGCGGGGCCGACCCGGTGACCTACATGAAGAAGTTGGCAGGCCGCACGCCGCTGATTCATGCCAAAGACATGACCACCGATGGCAAAGATTTTTTTGAAACCGTAGGCGATGGCAACTTGGACTTCGATGCCATTTTTGCGACGGGCGACCAGACCGGCGTGGATTGGTATTTGGTGGAGCAAGACCAGTGCCCGAAGGGTGAAATGGCAAGCGCGCGCCGCAGCTTCGACAACATCCGTTGGCATGGCTGGCTGGGCGATTGAGTTTCGCTCGTGTTCAGACCTGTCAGGTGGCGCAGTCACGTTCCAGCTCAACTGGGTTCGGTGTGCGCCACCTGACAGGTCTTGAGTTACGGCATGACAAACTTGGGCACACACGGCAAATCGATTTTGCTGATACCCGACCGCAGCAACCTTGCTGCTGCCCAACAATTCCACGATGCAGACCTAAGTGATTGCATAAGCGATGTGCGTGTAACGCCAGATGCAATTGGGTTGGGTGCGGCAATTGCGCAGACACTAGAAACAGGTGATGTGCGCGTGCTTCGTCAAACACCCAACACGTCACCGCTCAACTTTCTGCCCGCCGCGTTCCCCATCACACACAGCAAAAAGCTGGTTGCAGCCCACGCGCTGCTGTTGGCGTTGGATGGCGTACCCGGCGTACATTGGCAACACCTGAACGCAACGCCGCAAAAGACGTTTGAAAGCATCGCCAAGTTGTTACGCACTCGCGCCACCCACGAGGCCTTTGCGTCCATCTCGCTCAATCAAACATTAGATTTGCCCGCCGAAATACTGGGCGTGTTGCGTTGGGCCGACGCCCCACAGTTGCCGCTGATGATGCAACGCAGCAAGCTCGTCTGCCTCGTCAACGTCTCTGCGCAGGCGCAACTGGTGAGTTTGGACTGGCGCACATTGCTGGGCACGCGCCACGCTATTCGAGATTTGGTAACCGGTGTGCGCTTCAACGTGCATGGGCCATCGCTGGAGTTGCAGCCCTACCAAGTGATGTGGGCTACCGTATGACGATGCCAAAACTGCCGCCGCCAAAGCAAGGTCTTTCAAGGTTTTTCGATCTGCCCAACCTTGTGCTGGCCGTCACCATCATCGCGGCTCTGGTCACGTATGTGGCGTTCACGCCCAAAGCACCCCTCCAAAACACGTTAGCCGTGCTGGCTCTCACGCTCATTTATTTGGGCTGGACATTTTTTGCCTACAACTGGGCCGAGCGCCGCAATACAAACACCTCGCTGCTGATTTATTTTGGCGCGGCGTTGGCGTTGGTGTTGGCTATTTTTTTCTTCGCCCAAATCGGCGGTGGCATCTGGCTCATCGTCTTTCCGCTCGCCAGCCAATCTAGCCAGCAAACACGGGCGTGGCAGATGTTTATTTTTGGCGGCATTCTGGCGGGGTTCTTTGTAATGTTGTTGTGGCTGGGGCAACCGTTGGGCGAAGCGCTCATCGTGCTGTTTCAGTTTATGGGCGGGCTGGGGTTTGTGTTTGTGTTCACACGCATTGCTACAAACGAAAACAAAGCGCGCCTAGAGATGGAGCGATTAGCCACGCAACTGCGCGAGGCCAACGCCAAGCTGAGCGAGTACGCTACGCAAGCCGAGGAGTTGGCGATTACCCGCGAACGCAACCGCGTAGCACGGGAGATTCACGATAGCCTGGGCCATTACTTAACGGTGGTCAACGTGCAAATTGAGGCCGCCCGCGTCCTCATCGAAAGCAACCCAACCCAGGCCAAAGAAGCCCTGGGCAAAGCCCAAAGCCTCACCCGCAACGGCCTCACCGAGATTCGCCGCAGCGTGTCGGCCTTGCGGGCCAGCCCGCTGGATGGCAAGTCATTGGTCGACGCGGTGCAGGACCTCATCGCCGACAACCGCGCGACAGGCATTGCAACCGGCTTTTCTGTAAGCGGCAGCCCGCACCCGTTGGACACGCAAGTGGAGGTGACGCTGTATCGGGCCACGCAAGAGGCGTTGACCAACATTCGCAAACATGGGCATGGCGTTACTCAAGTCACAGTAAAGCTAAGCTATTTTGATGACCAGATTCAATTGCAGGTGCAGGACAACGGCGTCAACGAATTAGAACGAATAAACGAATCGAACTCGGCGGGCTTTGGCTTGCTGGGCCTGCGCGAACGCGCCCAACTGCTGGGCGGCGAATTGCAAACTGAATCCTCTTCAACCGGCTTCATGTTGCGCGTGCAATTACCAATCCCTAATCCCTAATCCCTGTTTACTTCCAATGATCCGAATCCTCCTCGTAGACGACCAATCCCTATTCCGCGAAGGCCTGCGCACGCTGCTGTCTACGCAAACTGATTTTGAAGTCGTGGGCGAGGCGGCGAACGGCGCAGATGCCATCCACACGGCCCAAACCAGCAAGCCGGATGTGGTGCTGATGGATTTGCGCATGCCCGTGCTGGATGGCGTAGCCGCCACGCGCAAACTGCGCGAGATGCTGCCCGACGCACAAGTGATTATTTTGACAACGTTTGACGACGACGAGTGGGTGTTTGATGGCTTACGCGCCGGGGCATTGGGCTATTTACTGAAGGACACACCGCTGGACAAACTGGTGGAGGCCATTCGCGCAGCGGCACGCGGCGAATCATTTTTGCAGCCTTCGATAGCGGCCAAAGTGGTAGCCGAGTTTGCACGCATGTCGGCCCCGCCCAAAAAAGCGGCGTTAACCGAGCCATTGTCCGAACGCGAGCTTGAGATTTTGAAACAGGTGTGCGCCGGTGCCAGCAACAAAGAGATCGGCGTGACCTTGTTTATTACTGAAGGCACGGTCAAAAATCATCTCTCAAATATCCTCGGCAAGCTGGGCGTGCGCGATAGAACACAAGCCGCCATGAAAGCAAAAGAGCTGGGGTTGGTGTGAGGATAGCTGGGCCTAGCGGTGACTAGACCCTAAGGTTCTCATAGAACCTTAGGGTCTGCCCTACCCAAGTCACATGACCTCGCCATGACCATCGACACATCCCGCAAGACAAGCCCTTTTCTATGCTGAGGGCATGACACAAGAACTTCTGCATTTCATAGATCGGGCGCTCGTTATCTCGCATGTGGTGTTTGGCACAACGGCGCTGGTCATTGGCCCCATCGCCATGTTCACGGCCAAAGGCGGCACCAATCACCGTCGCGCTGGCAAGATTTATTTCTGGGGCATGGCGGGCATCTTCATCAGCACGCTGGCGCTGGCCTTCTTTCGCTTCAACGCCTTTCTCTTCATCATCAACATCATGAGCTTCTATGCTTGCTTCACCGGCTACCGCGTGCTCTATCGCAAAAACGCAGACCAGGCTGAGCAGAAACCCAAGTGGATGGATTGGTTGGCCTCGGCATTGGCTGCACTCGCGGGTAGCGCCTTTGTGTTGTGGGGGATTGGCGGCTTGATGGGCATCGCAAATAAGTTCCTCTATCCGTTCGAATACCCAACCGCCTTCTTCATCATTGGCTTGGTGGCTGGGTCAGTCATCGCCAATTCCGGCATCACCGATCTCATCAGCTACACCCGCCAGCCGCAAAGCAAACGCTGGTGGTGGTACGAGCACATGAATCGCTTTCTTAGTGGCTACATCGCCACCGTTACCGCATTCCTAGTTCAAAACGTGGCAAGCCGCATGCCATTCGAGTTCTCATGGATTGTGTGGGTCGCGCCCGGTGTCATCGGCGGCGTTGGTATTGCCAAATGGATCCGGCGCTACAAGGCCAAGTTTGGCGATGCGAAGAAGAAGCCACAGGCAGCTATTCAAACAAATCCGCAATCTTGACCGAGAAGCCCGGCAACACATCATCGCCTGTCAGCTCATCGCGCTCGGTCAGGATGCGCACATCGGTGACCGAGCGATAGACGTAGATTTTTTTAGAGCGCGGATGTACCACCCAGCACAAACGAACACCTGCCTCAAAATATTCTTCCAGCTTCTCCTGCACATCCGGCCAGGCATCGGAGGGCGACATGACTTCGACGGTTAGTTCAGGAATAGCTGTGAGATAGCTGTTGCCTATATTTTGCGCATAGCGTTCATTCGAAATGTAGAGAATATCTGCAGCGCGAACTAAATCTGGATTGCGCTTTAGATAAATGCCAACCTCGCCACTACGGACCCTGCCAGACTTTGTAACTTCGATATGAAACAGCAGTTTTGATCCGAGTTTGAGTTCGACTGCGCCATGCTCATTTCCTGTAGGCATATTTCTCCCGACAATTCGCCCTTTAACCAATTCCAACCCCATCGTTGCCTCTTCGCCCATCGCAGCAAACTCTTCGCCAGTGATAAGTCTGTCGTTCTCCGGTGCAACGGGATTACTTAGAACAGGTATTGTTGCCATTTCCGCATTATCACTCACGGAAAAGGACACAACCCCGACTGCATGCAGCTGGGGTTGTGTTCTTTCTAAAACTCGCTACTAATTCGCAGCCGCCAACACCGGAGCCGTTGTAGCTGGCAGCGCCGTCAACCGCGCCGCGCCCAACAGCTTCAGCTTGTTGTCGTTCATGCTGATGATCTCGTCCACTACACCCAGCTCTTTGGCCTGCTGCGCCGTAAAGTAGCTATCTCGGTCGGTGTGCTTCAACACGTCTTCTACGCTCATGTTGGTGTGCTTAGACATGATCTCGTTCAACATGCTCTTGATGCGCAAAATCTCCCGCGCCTGAATCTCGATCTCGGTAGCCTGACCTTGTGCGCCGCCCAACGGCTGGTGCATGTGAATAGTTGCGTTCGGCAATGCATAGCGCTTGCCCTTGCTGCCCGCCAGCAACACCAACGTGCCAAAGCTGGCCGTAAAGCCCACCGCATACGTCGCCACTGGCGCGCTAATCATCTGCATCGTGTCGTAAATCGCCATGCCCGGGTACACCGCCCCACCCGGCGAGTTGACGAAGATGCTGATCTCTTTCTCACTATCCTCGCGATCCAAAAACAACAACTGCGCCACGATCAAGTTTGCCACTTGGTCGTTAATCGGCGTGCCCAAGAAAATAATGCGCTCTTTGAGCAGCAATGAGTAAATGTCGTAGGCGCGCTCGCCGCGCCCATCACGCTCAATCACCATCGGCACAATAGCCTGCGGGGCCATTTTATTAATTCCGTCAATTTGAGATTGGGTAAATGCTGAATTCACAATAAAACCTCTTTAGCAATCAGGGATTGGCAACTGGCCAATCCCTGATTATTTCTGACCCTTCATAGGCCTATCACCAGGAACTAAAACGTATTCAGGTGATGATATGCGGCTGTATTAGTTTGAAGTTAGAGCTACGCGCTCGTGGTCTCAGTCGCAATCACTTCGGTTGGCACATCGCCCTCGCCTTTGGCAATGGCGACCATGCGCAGCAGCACTTTGTTGGTCAGAATATTGTTCTTCACCGTGCTGCGGGTTTCCTCTTGCTGCAACAGGCGACGCACTTCTTTTTGGCGCTGGCCGTAGCGCATGGCCGTAAATTCCACTTCGGTGGCAATCTCGCCATCGCTCACCAGCACGCCCTCGGCACTCGCCATCTGGCGCATCACCAAGCCCTTTAGGCCGCGCTGTTTGGCGGTGTCGCGGTAGTCCTCGCAGAACTGCTCCTCGGTCTTGCCTTGCAGCTTCAGCCATTCATCAAATGGCATGCGCTCTTCGTCTTTGATGTCCTGTTTTACATCCTCAATTAAATCTTTGAGGCGGTCATCCACAAAGGCTGGCGGCATCTTCACTTCGGCCAGCGCTGCAAACGCATCCAACGCTTGGTTAGCGTAATCGCGGTTGGCCTGCTGGGTCTTGGCCTCGA
>JAYTNY010000490.1:0-2408 GCA_043748055.1 Roseobacter sp. | reverse complement strand
GTAGGGGCGTAGCATGCTACGCCCCTACAGATGCCGATGAGGGCGATGACCCAGCAGACTCGAACACGGCCATTGTAATTTGACCGGGCTTAAAAATCGGGCATGTGTGTGGTTGTTGTTGCCTAAAGTGTAAGTGCTACACTTGCCGCTGCAAATCTAGATAGACCTTACTTAAACGCTTTTGAGGAGCTTTGACGACATGAGTGACGCAAATGAAACTGCGAACGAGTTATACGATGTGACGATTATTGGTGCTGGGCCATCGGGCCTGTTTGGCGCTTTTTATGGCGGCTTGCGCGAGATGAAGGTGAAGATTGTTGATGCGTTGGATGAAGCGGGCGGCCAGCTTACCGCGCTGTATCCAGAGAAGTTTATTTACGATGTACCGGGCTTCCCCAAGATTATTTCGATGGACTTGGTGAAGAACATGGTGGCGCAGACCAATACGTTTAAGCCCACGATGTGCCTGGGTGAGCGCGTACAAACTTTGGAGAAGCAGGCTGATGGCACGTTCATCCTCAACACCAGCAAAGGCCAACACCACAGCCGCTCCATCGTGATTTGTGCAGGTGTGGGTGCGTTCCAACCCAAAAAACTTCCCAACCCCGAACTGGCGAGGTTTGAAGGCAATGGCTTGCATTACTCAGTGAAAGAGAAGATGGCTTTCCGTAGCAAGAATGTGCTTATTGTGGGCGGCGGCGATAGCGCGGTGGACTGGGCGCTGAACCTGAAGGATTACGCCAAAAAAGTGACGCTGATTCACCGCCGCGATGAATTCCGCGCGCATGGTGCTTCGGTCACCGAGCTGATGTCGTCACCCGTAGAAGTGAAACTGTTCTACGAATTGAAGACGCTGAGCGGCAACGGCAAAGTGGAGAGTGCCACGATCTTCGACAACCGCACCAAAGAAGAAACCGTAATCCCTGTCGAGGGTGTGATTCTGACGCTGGGCTTTAGCGTAGACCTGGGGCCAATCAAAAACTGGGGGCTGGAGATGGTCGGCCCGCGCTTCATCAAAGTGAACAGCAAGTGCGAGACCAGCATCCCCGGCATCTATGCCGCTGGCGATATTTGCGCCGAGCCTGGCATTGAGCCGATGAACCTGATCGTCGAAGGTTTTGCGCAAGCCGCGCGCGCGGTCAACTTCGCGTATCAATTCCTCAACCCCGGCCAGAAGGCATTCCCCGGCCACAGCAGCGAAAAGAAACTCTAACAAAAGAGCGAAGTAGTCATGGTAGCCGCAGGCTTCAGACTGCGCCCCTATACGAGTAACAACGGGCGATCCGTATTTCTGGTTTTGGTTACTCGGTATATCAGGCGCAAGCTAAAGCGTGCGGCTACCTTCTTTTTCCGCAAGCTCACGCAGCCAGCGGCGCGGGCAAGCCATCCATGCTGATGGCGTTCTTCTCTTGGCGATAGCGTGCCAAGCCTGCTTCGCCCGTTGTCTCCGCATACCTAATCAGCGTGTCGCGCTCGCCTGTGTAATTCATCAGCGGCACGCCAGAGCCGCACGAGGTCTGCACGCGGTCAATCTCGGCCACCATAATTTGGCGCACGCCGGGGTAGCCGGGGAACAGGGGCCGCATCTCGGCCCAATCACCCGCACCTGGCAACACTGTGCGGCCTTGCCCAAACAACCGCAAGATACGCGGCGGCCCGCTAAACGCACACCACATCAACGTGATGCGCCCGTTCTCGGCCACATGCGCCGAGGTCTCGTTGCCGCTGCCAGTTAGATCGAGATAGGCCACGCGGTTGGGCGTGAGCACGCGCAAACAATCCATGCCTTTGGGTGAGAGGTTGACGTGGCCTTGCGCCGAGAGCGGCGCGGAAGCCACAAAGAAAATGTGTTGCTCGCGGATGAAATCGGCGAGGTCGTCGGGGATTGATTCAAATACTTTTGCCATGCGCTAAGTTTCTCGCAAATAATTTTCGCTTTTTTAATTTCTGCGTATGGCCTGTGTTGCGCTCCAAAAATAGAGCAGAACGTGCAAGCAATATTTAAGCCTGCATTTTTTGTTTATTTGGCTTTCTCTGTTCAAAGGAGGGATGCATGTCGAGTGCAGAGAACACGGAAAATTTTCAAGGCGAAGAGCCGCCTTCTGAAGATGCCACTAACAAGGCGACAGCTTTCATCAAGCAATACCAACTGACGCTGCGCGAAGTGGACGTATTGTCATTCAACGTTATCGGAGATAGACAGGATTACAGGATTGAACAGGATTTAATCCTGTGAAATCTTGTAATCCTGTCAAAACTCCTTATCTCCAATAAGGTCTATTGCTTATCACGGGCAAGACCAATGCTGAGTGAAGTGCGCCCCGAACGTTGGACAAAAAAGAGCAGAAGCTAAGAGAGAAATTAAGGGCGCTGCCCGCGCCATTGTGCTTCAAACTCAGCTGGGGTGA
>JAYTNY010000489.1:0-9606 GCA_043748055.1 Roseobacter sp. | reverse complement strand
AATCCTCGCGTTCTCAAAAAGACCCTCGCTCGATTTCCTGTTAAACGCTCGCGTCACTACTCCACCCTTCAGCCTTCTTCTTCTTTCAGGGCTGCCCTGCCCCTTATTTGTAAGGTATTGGCCCATGTGCAAGCCACGCGAGATAGCGCGGGCAGCTATGCGTTTATTTACGTGCCAAACACGCAGACCGTAACGGTTCACATGAGCGCCATCAGCGGAGACACAGCAAAGGTGAGTTGGTTTGACCCGTGCACCGGCGAGGCCCGGGCCGTAGGCGAGTGTGTAACCACCGACACACGCTTCTTCTTAACGCCAGATGTGGGGCCGGATTGGGTGCTGGTGTTGGAGCGGGTTACGCCTATCTGAACTCATCTTCCCGAAGGTTGAACTTGCCAGAATTAAGCTCTTTCGGGCAACATTCGGGAGGATTCGCTAAGAGGCACACCGACTGTAAGTGCAATCAGCCGAGCGATGTGCAGGGCAGCATCAGGTTGGGCTTGGGCCAGCGAGGCAAGGCTGGCCTGCTGCATTTGGGCAGGCTGCTGCAACCACTGCCGCACCTGATCCAAAACCAGCTCTGGCGAAGGACACCATTGGCCCGCGCCGCTCTGCGTCACCCACTCAATGTTGCCTGCTTCCTGGCCTGGTACTGCATCGTAAAGCGCAATGGGCAACCCGGCGATAAAGCCCTCGCAAATAGAGCCGGGGCCGGCTTTGGTCACCAGCAGATCGGCTGCGCCCATCAGTTCGGGGATGTTGTTGCAGAAGCCCAATGCCTGCGTCGGCGCAACAGTGGGCATGGCTTGGATAGCGGCCCGCGCCTGCTCGTTGCGCCCGCACACGGCGATGATTTGGATGGGCAGGTCGCTCTGCGCCAGCGCCTGCACGGTTTCAACAAGATGGCCCATGCCGTCGCCACCGCCCATCACCAGCACCACGGTTTTGTCGGGCGCATAGCCCATCTGCTCGCGCTGCAACCGGCCCTGTTGCACCCGCGCCGCAAAGTTGGGCAGCACGGGTTGCCCGGTAACGGTGATGCGCTCGGGCAAAACACCATTCTGAATGGCCCGCTGCCGCGCCGCCTCGGTGGGCACGGTGTAGTGCGCTATTTTGGGTGACCAGAACAAGGCATGAACGGTGGAGAGATCGCTGACGACACCGACCACGGGCGTGCTGGGCGAGACTTCTTGCAGCGCTTCGGGGATAGCCTGGTTCACGATGGGATGACAGGACACGTAAATATCTGCCGGGTGCTGCTGCAAGAAACGGCGGACGCGATACCGACCGGCGTTTTCGATAAAGAAGCGCGAGGCGGCGGTGCTGCCGCGGTTGTTGGTGGCGTTCCAGAATAGCTCGTAGCCCAGGCGGGTTTGGCTGACTGCGACAGGATAGACCTTCTCGGCCTGGTCGTAGGGATAGGGCAGCGCGTGAATGGCATTGACGATCTCGGTGCGATAAGTGTCGCCGTAGAGCTGGTGAATAGCTTGATCCACCGCCTGCGCTGTGGCGCGATGCCCGCCGCCTGTGTCGGCGTATAACAAGGTGATGCGGGGTTGGGTGATGTTGGGCATAGCTATTGTGTAAGGAGTCCGACTTCTAAAGGCTCTAAACAGAAGGCGTTGAACGTGAAGGTTGCCCGGCGTTGTGCCAGGCCCAGCGCGCTGTAGCCAGAATGCCGTGATCTTGAACGGCGTGCCGCCAATTGTCCCAATAGTTCGCCAGCGACCAGTAACTTCCGCCGCAATTGACCTGATGGGTCTTGATGGCGTGAAACAGGTCTTGGGCGGTGTTGCCTGCAAAGGTGGTGAAGCCCTTGCCGAGGGTGGGCAGGCTGTGTGAGTCGCTGCCACCCGTTAACGGCAACTGCCAGACCTGCGCACGTTGTTGCGCCAAAGCATTGCAGCTCCGCTGGTGCCAGTAAACACCCGCATTAAAACCCTCGATGCCGTCCAGGTCTAATTCGTTCAAAAACGGCGCTAACTCAGAGGCTCCCAGCGAAGGCACGCTGGCGTCGAACGGATGGGGCGCGACGGCGAGGCCACCTTGCGCATGAATATCCGCAATCGTCTCCCAGGCGGGTTTGCCTGCCGGAATGTGCCGTTCGGTAAACAGTGCAAGTAGGTGGCCGTGCTGGGTGCTGATCTCCTCGCCCACAATGGCCTCGATGCCGTAGCTAGGTGCCAGCCGGGCTGCTTGTTTAGATCCCGCGATGCAATCGTGATCGGTGATGGCGATGACTTTTAGATCGGTGGCATGGGCCACATGCGCCAACACTTCTTGCACCGAAGCAATGCCATCGCTGTGGGTTGTATGAATGTGCAGATCGGCCTTGCTGGTTTGGGGTACGCGTTGGGCCATGCACAAGGTGTGGGAAGGGGTAGTAAACGGTTGCATGAGGGTGCGCATTTCTCTGAGTTAGTTTCGCAGCTTTATGCTGCCAGAACTTTATGTAGAACTTGTGAACAAAAGGCTAAGGTCTTGTTTAGATGTCATCGAACCACCTCACGCCTAAACAATACGAATCTGGCAAGATTGGGTAGCGTATTGATGAACACCGTAGCGATTCAGAAGCTGGATCGGTATCAGCCGCAAGAGCATGCCGATGTCGGACGCGAGGTGCAAGGCGTCCGCATTTGTCCTACATCTATTTCGATCAAGCGGCGCTAAAGTTGCGCAACGCGCCGTTGATTGAGCAGCGCTTCGGCCACGTCAATCAACTGAAAGAATTCGTTGGATTTATCCAAAAACGCATCGGCACCGAGTTGTTTGCAACGTGCGCGATATTGTGGTTCTGCAAAGTTGCTGAGCATGATGACCACTGGCGCATGTGGCTCGGCCTTAATCACCTTCAATACATCCATGCCGTTGTCCACCCGCTTGCCATCTGCGCTGGGCATCTGAATATCCAACACCACCAGATCAGGTTTTACCCGCGCAATCACCTCTAGCGCATCCAGCCCATCCACCGCCTGGTCAATGGTTTCAATCAGCATGAGTTCACGAAGCATGTCCGTCACGCGTTCTCGAACAATCTTGGAGTCGTCTGCTACAACTGCTTTCATACAACGTTAGTCTTACTCATCCCCCGAAGGTTGAACTTGCAAGAATTAGGCTCTTTTGCACAACCTTCGGGGATTCGTTAGTTGATTCGTTAGTTAATCTGTTTGCAGCAAAATAATACAAACTAAAACAACAGACGCCAGTCGTGTTTGTCCGATAAATCTTCAGTCTTTGTCCTACAAAAGCAGCCAGATGCGTGCGCGCCTATCGAAGATTGTTTTCGACGGCATAGCGAATCAAATCCGCCGTCGTGTTCAGGCTCATCTTCTCCAAAATACGCGTGCGATACGTACTAATCGTTTTGACGCTAATAAATAATTCTTCCGCGATTTGGCTCACACTCTTGCCTTCGCCAATCATGCACAACACGCGATACTCGCGGTCCGAAAGCGATTCGTGCGAGCCTTTGTCGCTTGGCCCGGTCAGATCAAACGCCATTTTCTCGGCCAGCGCCTCGCTTACATACTTGCCGCCGGTCACCACTTTGCGAATGGCGTTCACCAAATTGTCCAGCGCAGTCTCTTTGTTGATGTAGCCCGCGATGCCGTTTTTCAGCAGCCGCACCGCATACTGGTCTTCGGGGTGCATGCTCAACACCAAAATGGGCAGCTTGGGGTTCAAGTCGCGCACAGCCTGAATCACATCCAAGCCCGAACGGCCCGGCATAGACAGATCCAGCACCAACACATCCCACTCGGCTTTGCTCACCTGCGCCAGCACATCATCGCCATTGGTGGCCTCACCCACCACTTGCATGCCCTCGGTCTCCTCCACAATCTGGCAAAACCCCTTGCGCACAATGGCGTGGTCATCTGCAATAAAAACGCGAATCATAGTTTTTCGTTTACCGGCTTACAGTACTGGCTCAACTGGCTCACTCTGTTGATATTAGACCTATTGCAAAAGTAGGGGCGCAGCATGCTGCGCCCCTACGAGCGCCGCGTGCGAATAGACTTTTGCATAGGTCTATTGCTGTTCGAGTTGATGCTGCGAAGGCTGTGTAGGCAAGAGCGCCGTAACCAAAACTCCTTTGCCTTCCAAACTTTGGATGTCGACAGTTCCACCTAGCTCACGCGCTCGTTCGCGCATGCCCAACACCCCCAAAGATTTAAGGTTCTCCAGCCGTTCTGCGGCAACCCCTTTGCCGTTATCGCGCACCTGCACCTTCAATACCTGGTTTATCTGGTTTGTAATCTCAAGTTCAATAAGCACTTCAGTGGCTTGGGCATGCCGGGTCACATTCGTCAACGCCTCTTGCACAATGCGATACGCCGCTGTTGCCACATCTCTATCCAAGTTGCCCAGATCTCCCAGAACATTGTGGTTGATGAATGTGCAAGTGACACCCGTGCGCTGTTGAAAGTCGCTGGCCTGCCACTCAATCGCCGCACCCAGGCCCAGGTCATCCAGAATAGTGGGGCGCAGCCGCCGAGCAATGGCCCGTGTGGTCTGAATGGTGTCGTCAATCAAGTCCCCCATCGCTTTAATCTTGTCGGTCACCGCTGGCTTTGGCGTGGCGCTGTCTGCCAGCACCCGCCGCTGCAACGCAGACAAATCCATCTTTAATCCAGTTAGGGCCTGCCCAAGCTGGTCATGCACCTCGCGCGAGATACGGGTTTGCTCTTCCTCCAGCACAGCGCGCTGCTGGTGCGAGAGATGGCGCAGTTGCTCGCGCGATTCGCGCAGTTTGTTCACCGCCATTTGAAGCTGATCGGTGCGTATCTGCACTTTCTGTTCCAGGTTGGTATTCAGAATCTCCAACTCGTCAGATCGCTTCTGCAAATCGCCGCACATGTCGTCAAAGTCGCGGGCCAACAGGCTTAGTTCACCCTGACCATATTTGATCTGAGTGCGCGCGCTCAAATTTCCCTTGCTAATTTCTTTTGCCGCGCGGGCAATGGCCGAGATGGGCCGCAGCACAATGACATTACTAAGTATCCAAGTGCCAACCAGTGCCAGCAACGTAAACACCCCCAGCACAATTAGGTTTTGGCGCAGCACGGTATTAATGTCGGCATACGCCAGCTCTGGCGCAATCCCCACGTTAATAAACAGGTCGTTGTCGGTCACGCCCGGCACCCGCATAAAGGCATACAAGCGGCTCACCCCTTCCACGCCTTCCATCTCGCCCACAAACTCGCGCCCATTCTGGCCTTCGCTCAAAATTTTCTGGGTGATGGGTTTGTCGGCAAAAGTTTTGCCCACATAGTCTTCCGGGGTGGGCCAGCGCACAATAAAGGTGCCGTCCCGATCCAGCATATCCACCACATAGCCGGGCGGCAGCCCTAAATCGCCCACAGATTTATTCAGCCAATCCAGGTCAAGACCCGCAGCTAGCATGGCAATCGGCTTGCCTTGTTCATAGACCGGCTGAGCAAAATACAAATTGGGGCGCTTCGTAATGCCCCCAATAAAGTAATCGCCCACCACAAAATCTCGCTTGGCTAAGGCGCGTTTGAAAAGATCATCAAAGGCGATGGGTGTAATTGTTGTGGTCGTCGTAGCCAACGTCGCCGAAATGCCCGCCCGCAAATTGGCGCTAAGGCACCACGATTTGCCCTCTAATGTATTGACAGAGAACCCGCGATACCCGACCGATGTTTGAAGAAGCTGATCCAATAACGCATTGCAGCCAGCCACATCGTGGTTGCGAATTTGGCTGGACAAAGCCAACGTCCCAAATAAGGCTTTGGTGTTGGCAATTAGTTGCGATTGGCTTAAAGCCGCCAACCGCAACGTAGAGAGGTTTTGCGCCTCTACCGCCCGCAACGCCGATCGCCGCTGAAGGTTAGCCACAAACAACGTGAGAAAGAAACCCGGCAGCACCGCAATTAAGACGAGGAGTACCAACCTCGACCTTAAACTAAACAGCAGTGATCGACCCATCAACTTGATTATAGTAAGCGTAGATGTATCAGAAGCAAAACACTTTGGCTATCAGTGTTTGTCCTACACCGCCATCAGACAAAATCGCATAGTCAATTTATGCGCCAGTTCATAGCATTATTCCGACGCGCAGTTCTGGCAATTGAAGCAGTTGGGGGCCGATTTTGCCGGGACAGCGCGTTTTTTTATCGCCCTACACATCCCCCCGCCACTGCTTTGCCCCCGCACAATCACAGGCCTTCACCTTCTTGCCCGCATCGCAAAACGGGCACACATCGTTGCGGCCAATTTTCTTGCCTGCGTTCGCAATCGGTTTTGATGGCACTGCCGACGCGCCACCGCCACTGGTCTTCATCGCCGCACGGTTGATGGCGCGGTCTATGGGCGCGCGCGCAGCCGGGGGCAACGGGGCTGCGCTGGTGCCATTGCCGTTTGCGTTGCGTTGCTGCCTGGGCGCCTGTTGCTGCGGCGCGTTCACCGTAAACTGCGCGTTAAAAATGCGCTTCGACACCTGCTCGTTGATGCTGTCAATCAGCTCTTCGTAGGTGCGACTGGCCTCGGTTCTATAAGCCACCAGCGGGTCTTTTTGCGCATACGCCCGCAGGCCAATGCCTTCGCGCAGTTCGTCCAAGTCGGTCAAATGTTTCACCCACAACTGGTCTACGATCTGGATCATGATGGCCCGATCTCTAAACAAGCGCACGCCATCTTTGAAGGCCGCAGCCGTTTTCTCGCGGAACTCCTCCGGCAAATCGTTCAGCCCGGTCTTGGCGGCTTCCAAATCGTCGCTGGCCTGCTCGCCCAAATGCTTGCGCAGGTGGGTGTAGATGGCGCGTTGCAGCGGGTCTTTGGTCAACCGCAGTTCATCCAGCGGTGCGTTCGCCAACTGCATCTGCGTCTGATACATCTTCGCAAAATCATCCAATCCCGCGTCGTAACGCGCCGCTGTCAGCCCCGCCAAGTGGTCAATAATCTCCTCGCGGGTGCCGCGCTCCCACTGCTTGGGGTCAAACTCTTTGGGCAGCGGCACAATGGTGCGCGCCTCGTTCAGCAAGCCCTGCAAGTCCCAGTTCTCCGGCAAATCGCCCAGCGTGTGCTGCTTCACCAGCGCTTCAACCTCGCTGTCCACCATGTCCATCACCACATCGCGCAAATCATCTTTCTCAAGAATCGTGCGGCGCTGGCGGTAAATCACCTCGCGTTGTTTGTTGATGACATCGTCGTACTGAATGACGTGCTTGCGAATATCAAAGTTGTAGCCTTCAACTTTCTCTTGCGCCTGCTCAATGCTCTTGCTTAGGATGCCGTACTCCAGAGGCACATCGTCCTCCATGTTCATTCGGTCCATCAGCCCTTTCACGCGCTCGCCGCCAAAGCGCATCATCAGCTCATCTTCCAGCGAAACGTAAAACCGCGACGAGCCTGGATCACCCTGACGCGAACAGCGCCCGCGCAACTGGTTGTCAATCCGGCGGGCCTCGTGGCGCTCGGTGCCAATCACATGCAAGCCGCCGACATCGCGCACCTGGTTGCGGTCGTCTGATACTTCGGTCTCGGCCTGGGCCAACTCGGCCAGCCATTCTTCGCGGCTCAGCTCGGTCAAATCTTTGCCGGTCTTGCGCACGCGGTCGCGGGCAATGCCCTCGGCGTTGCCACCCAACAAAATGTCCACACCGCGCCCAGCCATGTTGGTGGCAATCGTCACTGCGCCGGGTTTGCCCGCCTGCGCAATCACAGTCGCCTCTTTCTCGTGTTGCTTGGCGTTTAGCACTTGGTGCTTAATGCCTTTGCGATCCAGCATCCGGCTCAACATCTCGCTGGTTTCGATGGCGACTGTGCCGACCAGGATAGGTCGCCCGGCCTTGCTCACCGTCGCAATTTCATCCACAACGGCTTTGAACTTGGCTTCTTTGGTCTTAAACACCAGGTCGGCGTAATCCAAGCGCCGGTAAAACTTGCGCCCGCCCTTCGGGTCGGTAAACACGGTTATGGGCGAGCCATCCATAAATTTATCTTTCTGTTCAACAAGCTGCTTCTGCGTGGTGCGGAACTCAATATTCGTTGGCAGCGGCACTACGTCTAGCTGGTAAATCTTAAAGAACTCTTCGCTCTCGGTCATAGCTGTGCCGGTCATGCCACTCAGCTTGTCGTACATGCGAAAGAAATTTTGGATGGTGATCGTGGCATACGTCAACGACTCGCGTTGCACCTTTACGCCCTCTTTCGCCTCAATCGCCTGGTGCAAGCCCTCCGAGAAGCGCCGCCCAAACATCTGCCGCCCGGTGAACTCGTCAATAATAATAATTTCGCTCTTGTCGCTGACGATGTAATCGCGGTCTTTCTCGTAAATCACCCAGGCCCGCAGCGCGTTGTCCAAATACGGCGTCATGTCGCTGTGCTCGGTCGAGTAAATATTCTCAATGCCCAGCCACTTCTCAATTTTGTTGATGCCCTGTTCGGTCAGCGTCACGTTCTTCGTCTTCAGTTCAACGATGTAGTCACCATCCGGCTCCTTAAAATCGTTCTTGGCGCTCGGCTCTAATTTGCGCACCAACTCAGAGAAGCGCTTATATAGGGGCGATGGCTCATCCGCTGGGCCAGAAATAATCAGCGGCGTGCGGGCTTCGTCAATCAACAAGTTGTCCACTTCGTCGATGATGGCGTAGTGCAATACCGGCAAGCCTTCATCGTCCACACGCTGCACGCAGTCGCTCAAATCCTGCACAAAGCTGTTGTCGCGCAAATAATCAAAGCCAAATTCGCTGCTGGTGCCATAGGTGATGTCGCACTTGTAAGCCTCGGCGCGCTTAACCGGGCGCAGGTTCAAGAAGCGCTCATCCTGCATCGGCGATGCCGGGTCATACGCATAGCTCGAGTCATCCGGTCGCCCGGTCTCGCCGCTGGCCTGAATAATGCCGGTGCTCATGCCCAGCGCGTAATACACCCGGCCCATCCACTGTGCATCGCGCTTCACCAAATAATCGTTTTGGGTGACGAGGTGCGCACCCAGGCCACGCAGTGCGTTGAGATACAGCGGCGCGGTAGCCACCAATGTCTTGCCCTCACCCGTGCGCAATTCGGCAATTTTGCCCTGGTGCAGCAACGCCCCGCCGACCAATTGCACATCGTAGTGCCGCATGGCATTCGTGCGGCGGCTGGCCTCGCGCACGGCGGCAAAGGCCTCTGGCAGCAAGTCGTCCAGCGTCTCGCCCTCGGCCATGCGTGCACGGAACTCCGCCGTCTTGCCGCGTAATTCATCGTCGCTCAGCTTCATCAGCTCCGGCTCCAGCGCGTTAATACGCTCCACCAGCGGGTTAATTCGGGCCAGCGCTTTTTCGCTGTCGCTGCCGACAAGTTTGGTTAACAGATTTTTGAACATAGTCGTTGCCACACAATGCAGAGGCGAGGCATACGATGACAGCGTCATCGCCCTCGCCTCTACAAAAATTTCATAAGAATAGAAATGAGATTATAACGAGGCTGATTTGCGAAGCCCGCAGCATAAATTGGCGACATTAGCGGGGCATAAACAGACCGGCGGCAGACCCTAAAGGTCAATGGCTGAAGTGCGCCCCGAACGTTGGACAAAAAAGAGCAGAAGCTAAGAGAGAAATTAAGGGCGCTGCCCGCGCCATTGTGCTTCAAACTCAGCTGGGGTGA
>JAYTNY010000488.1:0-3060 GCA_043748055.1 Roseobacter sp. | reverse complement strand
AGCCGAAGCGCCGCGTCTCTACAAGTGGCCGCCGCGCCATGAAGAGGCTGAGCGGCAAGATGCCCAGCGCAAAGTAGGGGACGACGTAGCCCAGCCAGCGCATGCCTCGGCGTGCGCCATCCTCAATTAACAGCGCCGCAATGGGCATGAGCAGCAAACCGAAGTAGCTGAAGCCCCACAGAAACCAAGTATCTTTGAGGAGTGCCGACGAGTTTTGATCGGCGCGGCCACGGTAGGGCAGGTTGAGGAGGATGGCGAGGGCGACGCAATACAGAAACAAGGCGGCATACAGCCAGGCAAACTTAGATCGGCCGGCACTCAGGTTGCGCCGGTGCCAGGCGACCCAGCCGATGCACGCGCCGGTGAGATCGAAGATGGCGACATCGGTCCACAGGGCGGTACGGTTGGGCACGAAGGATTGGTGGAATTCATCGCTGGTGGCGTAGGCCAGCACAATAGCGAATGCCAACAGGGTGCGTGACCAGTGTGTAGCCCCATCCCGCACACCCAACGCCCAGAGCACCAGCCCCATGAGGATGGCATAGGCACACATGTGTCCGGTTTTTTTGAAGGCGACATCGAGCAAAGGGAAGCTAGGGACGGACGGGAGAATGGGTTGGGAGGACACGGCGAAGATGAGCCCCATCCAGACCAACACAGGTAGCCAGCGCACAACTCGCATCATTGAAATAGATTAGACCTCTTGCAAAAGTAGGGGCGTTGCATGCAACGCCCCTACGAGCGCCGCGTGCGAATGGACTTTTGCAAGAGGTCTATTTTAGGACTTGACGATTTTATCTACTAGTTGGTAGAATGCTAGACGTGAGAGCCAAACGAGATTTGCCGATGGATGTGATGGTGCTGGATGCTGCGCAACAGTTGGTGCAGCAACGGGGCTACAACGCCTTTAGCTATCACGATCTGGCGGATGAGATTGGCATCAAAACGGCCAGCATTCACTATTACTTCCCCACCAAAGGCGATTTGGGCAAGGCGTTGATGCGGCGCTACACGTTGCAAATTCAAGCGTCGTTGGCCGAGATTGATGCGCACATCAACGAACCCAAACGCAAGCTGAGGAGTTTCTTTGAGTTGTTTGCGGCGGGTATGTGCGTGGATGGTGGCAAACTGTGCCTGGGCTGCATGCTGGCGAGCGACTTGATTACGCTGCCGGATGGCCTGCAAGACGATGTGCGCGTGTTCTTTGAGTGCATGGAGACCTGGCTGGTGAAAGTGCTGAAAGAGGGCCGTGCGCTCGGTGCGTTTCAGTTTGCAGGCTCGCCAGAGAAGACGGCGCAGGTGTTTGTAGCCACGCTAAACGGGGCCATGATTACGGCGCGGGCGTTTGGCGACGACAAGCATTTGACTGAATCCACAGCGTGGCTGTTGAGCATGATTGGGTAGTGAATAGGGATTGGTGAAGGGTGATTGATACGTGTTAATCACTGTTTACTAATCACCCATAACTTTTTTTACGGAGGACAAAACAAAAATGAGCGCGAATACATTTGCAGTGACTGACAACAATTGGGAAACCGAGATCGAGAAGAGCCAGGGCCTGGTGCTGGTGGATTTTTGGGCCGAGTGGTGTGGGCCGTGCAAGATGGTGGCCCCGGTGTTGGATGAGATTGCCTCGGAGAACACCGGCAAGATCAAGATTGGCAAGCTGGATGTAGACAGCAACCAGGACACGGCCATGAAGTTTGGCGTGATGAGCATCCCGACGATGATTTTGTTTAAGGACGGCGAGCCGGTGGAGCGCTTGGTGGGCTACATGCCCAAGGCGCGCTTGATGCAGAAATTGACGCCGCATTTGGCGTAGAACAAAAGAGAGATTAGGGATTGGAGATTAGAAATTATTCAATCTCTAATCTCCAACCCCTAATCTCCAATCTCTTCTTATGACAGAAAAACTAGCGATCATCGGTTCCGGCCCGGCGGGGTTAACGGCGGCTATTTATGCGGCCCGCGCATTCTTGGAGCCGCTGGTATTTGTTGGCCCAGCCTTTGGCGGGCAGATTGCCACCACCACCGAGGTGGAGAACTTCCCTGGCTTTCCGGCGGGCTTGCAAGGGCCAGAGCTGACGATGGCGATGCGCGAACAGGCCGAGAAGTTTGGCTCGCGCATGGTGGAGCAAGTTGTTGAGAAAGTGGACTTGAGCCAGCGCCCGTTTAAGCTGTGGACAAGCGAGCAGATGGTCGAGGTTGAGTCACTCATCATTGCCACCGGCGCAACCCCGCGCCCGTTGGGTGTGCCCGGCGAGCAAGACTTTATTGGCCGAGGCGTGAGCTATTGCGCGACGTGCGATGGCTTCTTCTTTCGCAACAAAGAAATTATTGTAGTGGGTGGTGGCGATAGTGCCTTCCAAGAGAGTTTGTTCCTCACTAAGTTTGGCAAGCGCGTGCGCATTGTGCACCGGCGGGATGAGTTTAGAGCCGGGGCCACGCTGCAAAAATATGCGCGCGAAAATCCGAAGATCGAGATTGTGCCCAACACCGTGATTGAGACCATTCAAGGCAACGGCAAGGTGACGGATGTCTTGTTCAAAAACACCAAGACGGGTGAAAAAGTTAAGAGCGACGTGGACGGCATCTTCATCTTTGTGGGCCACGAGCCAAACAGCCAACTGTTTGCGGGCCAGCTTGAGATGAACGAGGAAGGCTATTTGACTGTGGACAACCGCTTACACGCCAGCGTGCCGGGCGTGTTTGCCGCCGGAGAGATTCACGACAACTGGTTTAAGCAAGCCATCACCAGCGCCGGGTTTGGGTGCATGGCGGCGATGGAAGCGGAGAAGTTTTTGGCGGGTCAGGAGCAAACTGCCAGCGAACCGACCGCAGTAGCCTAGTGACTCAAGTTCCTCACAATATAACGGAAGCCAAGACTTTGGTATCAAAGTCTTGGCTTTCTTACTTTTTCCTCACTTTTACAAAGGTTTCCTCCATGTGTTGCGTTTACCTTAGAGCGAATCTCTACTTGGCATACGATGTGAGCATCCTGAGCGCAGCGCATTCCGATGCGCGCAGTCGAAGGAGGCGGCTCGTACATCAATCAGGGAT
>JAYTNY010000487.1:0-2326 GCA_043748055.1 Roseobacter sp. | reverse complement strand
GCATTTTCTCCCTCTCTTCTTCCGTCAATTCCCGTAACGGCTCTCGGCTCTTTCGTGGCATCCCTCAAGCCTACTCTATCCCCAGATGACCCACTAGTCGAGGCCAACGATTGCGCCATCACCTACAAATTTATGAACCGCAGCAGCGAAGTCATAGATTCGCTGACCCAAACCACGCCCTGCAACAAAACCCGCTTCGCCGTCATCGGCGATTTTGGCGCGGCGGCGGGCAGCACCGATTACTTCAACAGCGAAAAAGCCGTGGCCGATTTGGTACACAGTTGGCAGCCCGACTTTGTCGTAACCACCGGCGACAACAACTATGGCACGCGCCCGCCACGCGACACCCCGCCCGATACGCGTGGCTCGGCGCAATACATCGACTTCAACATCGGCCAGTTCTATCACCACTACATCTCGCCCTACACCGGCACCTACGGTTCGCCTGCACCCAATGGCAACCGCTTCTTTCCTACGTTGGGCAATGCGGATTGGTATCAACCCTACCCCACCAGCACCGCGAACCTGGATGCGCACTTCGCCTTCTTCCCCTGGCTAAACGGGCGCACATATTACAGCTTCACTTCGCCCACGCAGCCGGGTTTGGTAGATGTGTTTGTTACCAGCGTAGATGCGCGCGACCCTGATCGTTTGGGGGATGCCGCCCGACCCCAACAGGCCTGGCTGCAAAGCGGATTGACAACGTCTGGCGCAGCGTGGAAGCTGGTCTTTGTGCATTACCCGCCTTATAAATCCGATGGCGTCACCAACACCCAATCGCCCAGCGGCTCGGTGCCGCTACGGCTGGCCTATGGCGATTGGGGCGCGCACGCTGTGTTCAGCGGCGACAGCCATGTGTATGAGCGCATTCTCGCGCCCAGCACCAACACAACGACCACCCCGTATTTCATCAACGGCCTGGGCGGCGCAGGCCTGGGCAAGTTCCCACGCGATGCCAACGGCCAACTATTGCCCGCCATCTCCGGTAGCCAATTCCGGTTCGATGCCGACTACGGCGCGATGTTGATCGAAGCCGATCTCTGCCACATCACCTATTTTTTAATAAAGTTGGATGGCAGTGTGATGGATTCGCTGACGCAGACCCGCGATTGCCCACCACCCGTTGCCACGCCAACACCTACAGCCACCCAGGCGGTAACCCCAACGCCTACTGCAACAGCAACCAGCACACACACGCCGAACCCAACAACAAAAACAACGCCGTCCATCACACCGATCACACCGATCACACCGATACCAGGGTTTCTTCCACGCGCTTATGTGCCGCTTGTGCTGCGGCCATAAAGCAGGCCACTGGCTATAATGCCATTCTCCCTATGCCAATCCCAAGTTTTCGTGTCGAGGTGTGGCCTCTTCACGCGCCTAGTAACCATGCTGATGCACCAGCAGCAAGCTATGCTCAGGGGAGGCTGTACTTCCTACGCGGCAGAGCACTCGATCAACAAAGTGTCGAGCGTCTCTGCCGCGATTTGCTTTCCGACCCGGTGACCGAACGAGCAGTGATTGGGGATTGGGGATTAGTGAATCCTCAATCCCCAATCACTAATCCCCAATCCCCCGCCTTTATTGAAGTAACCCTGCTCCCTGGCGTCACCGATTCGGTGGCGGAGAACTTGTTGCGTGCGGCCAGGCTGTTGGGTGTTGGGGCGTTGGAGCAGGCAGCCACCGGCCAACGCATCACGTTCCATCACGAGGTATGCAAGGACGAGTTGCAGCAATTGGCAACCGCTCAGTTTTCCAACGCGGTGATTCAACGCTTCACCGTCAACACGCCGATTGCGCCGCCGTTCATCGAAGAAATCACAGGGGCGTTTAGTCAAGACGATATTCAAGTCGAGATCATCGCACTCAAAGACATCGACGATGACGCGCTGTTAGCGCTCAGCAAAACCCGCCGCCTTTCGCTGGATTTGGCGGAGATGCAAGCGATACAAGCCTATTACCAGCGTGAACACCGCGACCCCACCGACGTGGAGTTGGAAATGCTGGCCCAAACCTGGAGCGAGCATTGCGTGCACAAGACGTTTAAGGCGCTCATTAGCCTTGAGCGAGAAGCGATAAGCGACAAGCCAATGCTTCCTGCTAATCACTTATCGCTTCTCGCTTCAGTCAACGGCCTCCTCAAAACCTATATCCGCGCCGCCACCGACAAAGTGAACAAGCCCTGGGTGCGCAGCGCATTTGTAGATAACGCGGGCATCATCGCGTTTGACGAACACTGGGACTTGGCCTTTAAGGTGGAGACGCACAACCACCCCAGCGCGCTGGAGCCGTTTGGCGGCGCAAACACCGGGCTGGGTGGCTG
>JAYTNY010000486.1:0-5857 GCA_043748055.1 Roseobacter sp. | reverse complement strand
GCATTTTCTCCCTCTCTTCTTCCGTCAATTCCCGTAACGGCTCTCGGCTCTTTCGTGGCATCCCTCAAGCCTACTCTATCCCCAGATGACCCACTAGTTAGTACGGGCTGTTACAGTTGTCGCTGGAGAAATAAAAAAATTATGAACTGGACTGTTGAACAAATACCCTCACAAGAAAACCGGGTTGCCATTGTGACTGGCGCAAACAGCGGCATTGGTTACGAGACCACCAAAGTGTTGGCAGCCAAAGGTGCAACGGTGGTGCTGGCGTGCCGCAACCTGAGCAAAGCCAACGCCGCCGCCGAGTTGATTCGCCAAGAAATAAAAACCGCCAAGTTGGATGTGATGGCGCTGGACTTGGCTGATCTCGACTCGGTGCGCGCATTCGCCGCCGCGTTTAACGGCAAATATGCGCGGCTGGATTTGTTGATTAACAACGCAGGCGTGATGATTCCACCGCTGACCAAAACCAAACAGGGGTTCGAAGTGCAGTTCGGGGCAAACCACTTGGGGCATTTTGCGTTGACGGGGTTGTTGTTGGAGAAAATTAAAGCCACGCCCAACGCGCGCGTGGTCAACGTCAGCAGTAGCGCGCACCGCATGGGCAAAATAGATTTTACGAATTTGAACGCCGAGAAGGGCTATGCGGCATGGGCGGCCTACGGGCAAAGCAAGCTGGCTAACTTGTTGTTTACGCTGGAATTAAATAAGCGGCTGAAGGCTGCGCAGGTGAATGCCATTGCAACGGCGGCGCATCCGGGGTTTACAGCAACCAATTTGCAAAAAGGCGTACTTATTCGGTTCATCACCAGCATCGTGTCTCAGAAGGCGGACATGGGCGCATTGCCTACGCTGCACGCCGCCGTTGCAGCGCAAGCGAATGACTTTATCGGCCCGGATGGCTTTCAAGAGATACGTGGCTACCCGAAGAAAGCAACACCCAGCGCGGCTGCACAAGATGCGCAAATCGCTAATCAATTATGGACGGTGTCGGAACAGATGACGGGTGTGAGTTATTTGTAGGCTTGGGCAGGGTGCATTCTGATTTAGGGGCACACTCCTTGCGAAAGGCCATGGTAGGGGCGCAGCAGTGCTGCGCCCCTACGAAAATCGATTGCGAGACAAAGCTTGCCCCTTTTGCAAAATGCACCCCTTGGGCATTTGAGGTTGTGTTCCTCGATACAATACTTGTGAGAAAGCAAGCAACCCACCGACATCGTCGAGGGCTTGGCATGTTGGACTTTTCCTCCAACGGTTCGAATCCGTACTCGGATTGGTTCTCCCAAAAACGCTAATTCTCAGAGGGACAGCAGCAATGCAGCTTGGGCCGCGCTCTGTAAGTGAACAACTTCCGCGCGTCTTGGGTGTCCCTTTGAGGAGAGGCACTGATAAAAGACTCACATCATGACTTTCACTAATGGATTCCAGGTTGTTTTGATCGGCGGCGGCGTGCTGGCCGCTGCGTATGTATTTGTCTGGTGGCTGCGTAAGCTGTTTGGGGCCATCAAGATCACTCGCACGGTTGTGACCGTGAACGAACACGAACGCGGCGTGAAATATGTGCAGGGCAAGCTGGCGGGCGTGGTTCAGCCGGGGCGGTATGCCTGGTGGGGTGAGTCGCAAATCATCGAGAAGCTGGATGTGCGCCCACGCTTCGAGACCATCCCCGGCCAGGAAGTGCTGACGAGCGACGCGGTGGGCGTGCGCACCAGCTTGGCCCTGCAATACCAAGTGGCCGATGCGGTGATGGCGATGAGCCAATCTCAAAGCTATAACGTGGCTGCGTATCAGTTGGTGCAAACGGCGCTGCGAGAAAGTGTAGGTGTGACAGATATTGACGCGCTGCTGTCCAATCGCGGCGCGCTGGATCAACAACTCAAAGAGAGAGTGACACCGCAATTCGAGGCGTTGGGGCTGAAGCTGCTGAACGCTAGCGTGAAAGACATCATGCTGAGTGGCGACCTGAAACAGACTTTTGCTCAGGTGGTAAAGGCGCGCCAAGAAGGTCTAGCTGCGCTGGAACGCGCACGAGGTGAGACTGCTGCACTGCGCAGCCTAGCCAATGCCGCACGGTTATTAGAAAGCAATCCAACGTTGATGCAACTGCGGATTTTGCAGACGCTGGGCGAGACCAAGGGCAACACCATCGTCTTAAACGCAACGAACGAGGCTGTTTCGATCATAAAGCGAACGGAATGAAACTTTTATTTACCGATCCCGAAGCTGTTGTTCAAAGACAACTGGATGCGTATAACGCGCATGACATTGATACCCTGATTGACATTTACGCAGATGACGCGCAGCAATTTGAACACCCTATGACGTTGCTGGCGCGCGGTTCAACTCAGATGCGCGAGCGTTTCGTTGTTCGATTTCAAGAGCCAAACGTGTTTGCACGGCTGGTCAACCGCATGGTGATGGGTAGCATCGTTATTGATCACGAGATTGTGACGCGAACGTTTCCCGAAGGCGCTGGCCGCATCGAGATGATCGCTATGTACGAGGTGCACGATGCGCGAATTGCCAACGCATGGTTCATCTTTGGCAAGAAGACGCTGGACGGTTAAATTGCAGAACGCGAACAGGAGAGAAAATAAACATGCACGCAACTGGCACCTTTGAAGTAAAGCTAACCTCGATGACCCCGGAAGACGAAACCGGCGGCGCAGCCATCGGCAGGTTGTCCATCAACAAGCAGTTTTTTGGCGATTTAGCGGCGACCAGCAAGGGCCAGATGGTCGCCATCGGCACAGCCACCGAAGGCTCGGCGGGGTATGTGGCGATGGAGGTGGTGACGGGTGCACTGCAAGGCCGCAGCGGCAGCTTTGCGTTGCAACACAGCGGCACCGCCAACCGAGGCGCGACGACGCTGACCGTAAACGTGGTGCCAGATTCAGGTACGGGTGAGTGGGTTGGGCTGGCGGGGCAAATGGCAATCATCATTGCGGACGGGAAGCACATATACGAGTTTGATTACACGCTTTAGAAAACAATCATGCCAACGCATCAACACAATTGGGCGGGCAACATTGCTTACAGCGCCGCCGAGATTCACCAGCCCGAAACGCTCGAACACCTTCAGGCCATCGTCTCGCGCAGCAGCAAGCTGCGGGTGCTGGGTTCGCGCCACTCGTTTAATGCGATTGCAGATTCGATGGGGGCGCTGGTCTCGCTGGACAAGATGCCGCAGACGGCGGTGGTGGATGCAGCACGCCGCACCGTGACTGTGAGCGCAGGCATGACCTACGGCCAACTGGGCGTGTTGCTGCACCGCGAGAGTCTGGCGCTGCACAACATGGCATCGTTGCCGGGGATCTCAGTGGCGGGCGCCATCGCCACCGCCACGCATGGTTCGGGCGATGCTAACGGCAACCTGGCGACGGCGGTGGCAGCGTTGGAGTTGATAACCGCCGAAGGCGATGTGGTGACGCTTGCACGCGAGACGCACAGTGAGCAATTCTTGGGCGCAGTGGTTGGGCTGGGTGCATTGGGCGTGGTGACCCAAGTGACATTGGATGTGCAACCCGCGTTTGCAGTCCAGCAAGAGGTGTATGACAACCTGCCGCTGGCCCAAGTGGATGCGCACTTCGACGAGATTGTGAGCAGCGCCTACAGCGTAAGTTTGTTTACCAATTGGGGCGAGGTTGTGAGTGAGGTTTGGCTGAAGCGCCGCCTGGCCGATGATGCGGCCTTGCCTTTGGCACCGACATTCTTTGAGGCGACGTTGGCACCGGCGAATCGCCATCCCCTGGTGGCCCTTTCGGCAGACCGCTGCACGCCGCAGATGGGCGTGCCCGGCCCGTGGCACGAACGCCTGCCCCATTTTCGGGTGGGCCAAACACCGGCCACCGGCGACGAGCTACAGACGGAATACTTTGTGCCGCGCCAGCATGCTGTGGCAGCCATGCGCGCCTTAAGAGAGATTCACGAGCAGATGAAACCGGTGATGTGGATTTCCGAATTGCGCACCATCGCCGCCGATGATCTGTGGATGAGCATGGGCTATGGGCACGACAGCGTGGGCTTCCATTTCTCGTGGAAGAACGATTGGCCGAAGGTGCAGAAAGTGCTGCCGCTGATTGAGGCGCAACTTGCACCGTTTGAGATGCGACCGCACTGGGGCAAACTGTTTACGATGCCGTCCGCGCAGGTGCAGGCGCGCTATCCCAGGCTACAAGATTTTCGGTCGTTGCTGCGCGCGTATGACCCGGATGGCAAGTTCCGAAATGCATTTTTAGAGACGTGTGTTTTTGGGCCTTGAAGGCGAAGACGTAAAGGAACGAAGAAAATAAAACTTCGTTCCGTTGCTTCTTCGTGTTCACTTCCAGACGTTCAGTTCAAGTTACGGGCGGTAGAATCGCGCCTCGTCCATGAAGAACTTCATCTCAATTCGTCAAACTCGCATCACACTCTCCACACTCATCACTGTTTTGTTGATGGGGCTTCTGGCGTTTGACGTGATCGCGCAGACGCAGAACCCTAACATTCGCATCATCTCGCCCAAGGGCAACGCCACGGCGCGCGGGACGATTACGATACAAGGCAGCGCCAACCCGGCAGGCTTTGCGCGCTACGAGCTTTCGTATGGGGCAGAGCCGGAGCCAGCGACGTGGGTGACGGTGGGCGTAGCCAACCAACCGGTAGACAACAACACACTGGGCACTTGGAACACGCGGCCCTTGCCGGATGGCGGCTATGCGCTGCGCCTGCAAGTGTTCGCCGCCGACAACACGTTTTTGGGCGAGAGCGTGCTGCGCAATATCACGCTGACAAACCAGGCGGCCAACGTGGTGGTGGTGACGACGGACACGTTGCAAAGCGGCAACGTCATCACCGGCAGCGTGTCGGCGGGGCGTTCGAGCAACAGTTCCGCGTTTTCCATCAGTGATATTCCGAGGGGGTTTGTGCGCGGCGCAACGTATACGGCCTACGGCTTTCTGGCACTGGGGGCGTATGTACTGTCGAAGCAACTGGTGAGGTTTTTGCTGAAGCGATATGCGCAGAGATCGGTAGATTACGGAGGATAGTGACTAGGGATTGGTGATTCGTGATTTACAACAATCACGAAAATCACGAATCACCAATCCCTAGTCACCAACCACTAAGCATGGCAGAAGAACAGCGGCGCAAGCTCATTGTAGGGTTGGGCAACCCAGGGCGGCAGTATGCGGGCAACCGTCACAACATTGGGTTTAGGGTGGCCGATGCGTTGGCGGCCCAGTACCACCTCAAGTTCGACAAGATGATGAACAAGGGCATTGTGGCGCTGGGTGAAATAGAAGGCTGCAAAATTGCGCTGGTGAAGCCGCAGACGTTTATGAACGACAGCGGCCAATGCGTGGGGCCGCTGCTGAAGTTCTACAAAAGTATGCCCAATGATTTACTGGTGATTTACGACGAGTTGGACTTGCCCACGGCTAGGGTGCAGTTGCGCAAGGCGGGTGGCGCAGGTGGACACAACGGCATGCGCAGCCTTATTCAGCATGTGGGCACGCAGGAATTTGCGCGCCTGCGCATGGGCATTGGTCGGCCACCGGGGCAGATGCAGCCGAAAGACTTTGTGCTGCGCGACTTTTCGGCGGGCGAACTGGCCGAGATGGGCTTTGCGATGGACAAAGCCATGAACGGCGTGAAATTTTGGCTGACCGAAACGATTGACAACGCGATGAACCGGGTGAATGTGCCGGCGGAGTAACACAGCGTACGACGCGGATACAAACCAGGTTTTTTGAAAAAACCTGGTTTGTATCCGCGAGCTTTTTATCCATCGCCGCAACTAGCTTGTTGCGCTGTTTATCCGTCCAAGTATTGAACACTGCATCGCATGGAGCAGTAGGCGATAACTCACCAATACGCA
>JAYTNY010000485.1:0-2334 GCA_043748055.1 Roseobacter sp. | reverse complement strand
AAGTCACCTGATTTGTAGGGCAAGCGCACTTTCACCGGCACCAGCCGCTCGAACAACATCGCTTCAACCTCGGTCAGCAACTTATCAAACCCAACCCGTTTTAACCCGCTGATGGGAATGCCGCCGCTGAGGACCCCTATCGCCCGCTCACGAACTTCTTCAGGCGTTAACTTATCGCACTTGTTCAGCGCAACCAGCATTTGTTTGCTGCCCGCGCCCAACTCGCGCAAGGTGTCCATTACGCTCTCGGCTTGCTCGGCGGCGTTGGGGTGCGTAATGTCCACCACATGCAGCAGCGCATCCGCTTCGGTAATCTCCTCTAGCGTGGCGCGAAAGGCCGCCACCAACTGGGTAGGCAGCTTTTGGATGAAGCCCACCGTGTCGGTAAACAGCACGTTGTGCTCGTGTGGCAAACGTACCCGGCGCGTCGTTGGGTCTAGCGTGGCGAACAGCTTGTCCTCGGCCAACACCTCGGCCTTTGCCAATGTGTTGAGGAACGTGCTCTTGCCCGCGTTGGTGTAACCCACGATTGCGACGGTCGGCACCGCGTTGCGCTTGCGCTGGCTGCGGTGTTGCGCCCGCTGCATCCGCACCACTTCCAGATCGGCCTTCAAACGAGTGATCTTCATGTCAATCAAGCGCTTGTCAATTTCGAGCTGGGTTTCGCCAGGGCCACGCACCCCTACCCCACCCATGCCGCCACCGGCGCGGCCACCGGCCTGGCGGGCCAAGTGCGTCCATGCCCGCGTCAAACGCGGCTTGCGGTATTCGTACTGGGCCAACTCCACCTGCAACGAGCCTTCGCGCGTGCTGGCATGCTGGGCGAAAATGTCGAGGATCAAGGCCGTGCGATCCAGCACGGTTACTTCCAGCCCCATCACCTCTTCAATCTCGCGTTGGTGGCGCGGCGAGAGTTCGTCGTCGAACACCACCACGTCATACTCTACGGCGGTGCGCCAGTTCACCAACTCCTCTACTTTACCGGGGCCGATAAAGGTGTTGGGGTTGGGCGTCTCTAGCTTCTGGGTTAGTTGCCCCACCACTTCTAGGCCGGCCGTTTTGCACAGCAGTTCCAGCTCTTGCAACGAGGCTTCCAGGCTCAGCCGCGCCTGGGTATGTTGGGCTTTGTAATTCAGGCTGGTCAGCTCCACGCCCACTAAAAAAGCACGCTGCTTGGCGGCTTTGGTTTCTAAGTTAATTTTTGCTCTTGGCATCTACAAAATGTCGAGTGACGAATGACGAGTGACGAATGCGGCTCGACATTCGTCACTCGTCACTCGTCATTTCAAAGGGTTCTGCCTTTAACAGTCAGTTTATTCGTCTCAAACGTGACGCCGTCAAATCTAAATGCGCTCGCGGCAGTGTCGAGGTTGCGTTGAATCCACTGGGTCACGTTGGCCACAGAATTTACGGGGAGTGGCAGCCAGCCAAAGGTGGACTTTTCTATCTCTACAACATTGAGCCAAGCGGACTGCGGCGTGAGAATGACTTTGCCGCCGCTTGTGCTGGCAGTATACGCCACCAACACGCGCCGGTTGCCCAGTGTCTTCACCCGCATATTCACCGTGGCGCGGCCTTGCAGCGACTGAATTTGCACATCGGTGATAGGCGCGCTGACATCCACGTAGCTATCCGCAAACGTAGTAAGTTGGATGTTATCCAAGTCCATCTCCACGCGCGTGCCTCGCCGCAATTTGCCGCTGGTGACCGCGTTAAAGATGTTGTCTATCGGCGCAATCGTGCCCTGCATGGCACCCGAGTTATTACTCACGCGCACTTGCACCCTTTCCAAAGATGACTTGTCTACAGGCGTCGGCTTAACCGTGACATCAATCACCTGCCCCGCCAGCAAGCCGCCACCAAAGCCGCACACCAGTAATACCACTGCCAGCGCGCCCGCCGCAAAGCCCAGCTTTAGGGCGCGGTTGGGCGGCAGGTTCACCACATCTTTGCTGATTGGGATTGAGACAGCATCCGAACGAAAAATGCTGGGTTGGCTCTGCGCCAGCGTCAGCAACTCACCCCAATCGGTTTGGATGCGTTGGGTAGAGGCCAACTGCACCAGCGCCTTAATGCGCCCAGCCCGAGAGAAATACTCGATCATCTCGACGACTTTCGCCGTGGTGCCATCGCCGGGCAAGCTGTCGTAATCCACGCCCAGGTCAAAGCACAGTGCGGCCAGCTCTTCCTTGCTAAAAAGCTGGCTGAGCAACTGCCGCAACTTGGCGGCGGGCGAGGGGGTGGGGTCGTTCGCGCTCATAGGTGACACCCCGCCGTAAAGTGATCCTGGCCCGCATCGCTCACCCGCCGTGCATCAAAGATCGCCTCGTTCTG
>JAYTNY010000484.1:0-3086 GCA_043748055.1 Roseobacter sp. | reverse complement strand
CATGCTACGCCCCTGCTTTTGCAAGAGGTTTTGTTAATCCTTCGGCGCTTCTGCTACAGACTCAGGCTGCACACAGCGCTCGAAGAAAGCAAGAAGTTGATCCGCCGTCGTAAACGTAATTTCTTCGCTGCCCGTCACATACCGCACACGGCCACGCAAGGCACTATCGGCGTGGGTTTCGGCTAGGTCAGCTTGCAGAAAAGTGACTACAAACGTGTGCGAACGGCGGCGGGCACTCATACGCCTGTCTTGCTCCACTCCATCGTGACGGTGAGAGTTGCGCCCAATTTGCCGCCGCCGATGGTGATTTCAATAAGCTTGCCGGAACTGACTTCCAAGCTCAGCCCCATCTCAACACTGAACCTGCTCGTCTTAGTTGTGCTGGGGGCATCGGCCAGCGAGTTTGCGATGCTTTGAATGCAGGCCTTGATACCGTCCAGGTTCTTTTCAATCTCACCAACCGCCAGCGATTTGCGAGTGGGGGTCGCCCAGACGGTCAACCCTTGCCCAGGGTCTTCTATCAATGGGGTTTGTGCGCGTACGGCCGGGTTTATTTTTGTGGTTTTGCTTGGCATGGTTTACGTTTCTCGATGGGTGTGGCTTCTTGGTTAACGAGCTCAGGTCTAGGCATAGTGGCAGGTCGGCTCGTGATGCAGCGGCAAAAAATCGCCGTGCGCTTTGCAATAGGGGCATGAGTATTGCCAGCGTGCTGGGCTGGGTTCGGCTGTGGCCTTCGGCCCACGCGGCCCTGGGCCAGGGCCACGAATAACAACAACTTGTGCAGGCTGTTGCGCGGCCTCTGCTTCGGCCAAAATGCGTTCAATGCCTGCCGTCAATTGGTCTAATTCGGCTTTTGTCATGGACATGGTTGTTTCTCCCTTTATGTGTGCCGTGCGTTGAATTACGCACTGGCCCACAAGGTAACAACCCCCACTGACGGAGGACTGACAAAGCTGGCAGCTGAATCAGGTTACGCATCCGCTCGCAAAGTGCGCACAAGCGTGCGCAGGTCATCGCGGGGTTGAATATGCAGGTCATCGCGCAGGCTGTTCTCTAGCGCGATATACAAGCGCAACGCCGCCGGACGGTTGTTTAAGGCCAACGCGGCTTGCATGCCCAGCAACACAGCATCTTCGCGCCACATATCTTTTTGCAATGCCTTCCTAGCGACATCCAGCGCCACCTGTGGCTGTTGCTGATCGAGCGCAGCCCGGCCCTCAATCAGCAACAGCGCAATGTAACGCTCGGTCACTTGCTCGCGCGCCACCACCGCCCAATCGGCAAAGCGATCTTGAGCAAACAGCTCGCCAGCGTAGTGCGCCAGCAAAGCCTGCGCATCGGCTCGCGCCGGAGATTCGGACACCGGGTGCAAGAACGAATCAAAATCCACCCACGATCCCGACGGCAACGCCAGCCGCACGCGCTCGCCTTCGACGATGAGGTAGCGCGATGGAAATTTCTCCGGCAATTCCGGCTCTAACGCCCGCCGCAGCGTGGACGTGGCTTGGTGCAATTGTTGTGCCGCACCATCGGGGTTGGCAGCGGGCCACAACACTTCCAAAACGGCATCGCGGTGGGCGGCGCGGTTAGGCTGCAGCAGTAGGAAACGCAACAGCTCGCCAGCCCGCCGCTTTTTTAGGTCAGCCTCTGGCACACGCCGTCGGCTTTGCCAAACTTCAAACACGCCCAGGCACAGAATGCGCAGCGGCAACGGCGGCACGTTCGCCAATTGCTCAAACGCCTGGCTGGCGGCGCGACGCACGAGAGGCTGCTTGCTGCGCCCAAACACCGCCAGCAACGGATAGGCCAACGCCCGCTCGCGCTCATAAATAAACGCATAGCCGTTGGTGCGGATGCGGCGCTCAGCCACCTGGAAGGCCTCTTCGGCGGCGCTGTCTTCGGGGTTGATCTCGATCAAAAATGCCGCCAACAACAAGGCGAGCGTAGCCGCATCGTGTTGCAACGCCAGCGCGTTGGTTTGGTGCAACGCCTCGCGCAGTTCGGCCAACGCGCGCGATGTGTCGCCGAGTTGCCACAAGGCGCGAATCCGTTCGTGGCGGCCGTGCGCAAACGCCTGCTGTTGGCGTGTGGCGTGGGCGATGGCTTCGTTGGCCCAATTCAACGCCTGCGCCGGTTCGCCACGCAACAGGTGCAGACGGCCGAGCAAACGTGCATACTCAATTTCATACACCCGGTCGCCGGTGTCGCTCATCAATTGCTTGAGTTGCGACAAATATTCCGCAGCCACGTCCCATTGATCCTCGTCCAAAGCTAGCGCCGCATATTGGAAAGCCACGCGCAGCGCCACAAATTTGCTGTCTTGCGCATACGGCTCCAATTGGCACAGGTAGATGCGCGATTGCTCACGGGCATAGATGCGTTGGTTGACAAACGCCGCCATATGCAAATAGTTCCAGCGACGCGAGCCGGATTCCTGCGTCAGCCGATCAAGATCGGCCAACGCCACCAACGCGGGTGCGTAGGCCCCTGTCTCCTGGTAAATATCAATCAACGCAAACCGGTTTGTGATGATGCCCCACCGAAATCCAAACGTATAGCTGAGATCAAGCGCGCGCTCAAAAGCGCGCCGCGCTTCGGCAAACTGTTGCAGGTTCTCATGCGCGTAACCCAACGCGCGCCAGGCGTTGATAGCACCGAGCGAATCGGCTGAGTGCGCGAGTGCCTCGTGACCGATATCGAGGGCACGTGCCCAGTCTGAAAAATAGAGATGCACATAAGCCATGCTGCCCAATACTTTGGCCATCTGGAGCGGGTCATGTGTGCTCAGCGCAATAGTTTTGGCACGGGCAATATTGCCGAGCGAGGCCGCATACTGGCCTTCATTTTCATGCACGGTGCCTTCAAGCAAGAGCAGGTCAATTACCTCAGCGGGGGCAAACTCCGTTTCACCCGCGTAAAGGCGTTCGGCCAACGGCTCCACATGGGTGCGCGTATGCGCTGCTGCAAGCAGTTTATCGGTGGAGAGGGTTGGCGCGAACTTCACGCCGCAATAATAAATCTGTTGAATCAATTTCTCGCGGGGCTGAACGCAAGACTCTTTGATCTTCAGTGTTCAACCCCGAGAG
>JAYTNY010000483.1:0-3968 GCA_043748055.1 Roseobacter sp. | reverse complement strand
CAAGTATTGGCAATACGCTATCCGACTCGCTTGATCGTCCTTTCGTCTACCTTTGCTCATCCTTTTGCTATTTTGGCACCTTTTGCGTAAGTCCAGTTAAGTTAAGTTCGATCACAAGGGGGTATTTGTTCCATGTTGAAATTTACGAATCGGCGTTTCGGTATGCATGCACGATTCGCCCACGCAGCAATGACCATAGCCGCGCTAACTGCTGGCTTGGCTGCTGCGTTACTTATCACGTTGATGTTGACACGCGCGCAACAAGCACAGGCTGCCGTGCGCCAGCCGCCCATGCCCGCAGGTGTGGAAGCCACCATCACCCTTACGCTCTTCGCCGCCAACACGCCCACACAAACCACGTTGCTGTCGGTCACCAATCCCACCACATCGCCTGCTGCCATCGGCATCAATTTTTACAAGGGCCTTGCCACGAATAACGTGTTGGCTTGCACATTGGGGCCAGAGATTCTTTTGGCAGGTAGCACCGCCATGTATACCGTGACCGAGACACCGGGCTGCGCCAACCAAACATTTAGCGGCGATGCCGTGTTGGGTGCTAGCCAAGCCGTGACCGCAACCACGTTGGTTCAACGCATCACCACGCATTACGTTGCGCCCAATGCCGATTGCGGCAACGTGGGCCGCTGCTATGCCACACCCCAAGCCGCAGCCGACATCGCTGAAACCGGTGACACGGTGAAAGTAGCGCAGGGCATTTACACCAGCCAGGCTTTCCAGGTGCTGTTTTTGAACCGTGGCATCACGATGACCGGCGGCTACACCAAGACCGATTGGACGCAGGCGTACCCAATCACCCAGCCCGTGGTGTTGGATGGGCAGAACAACCCAGGCCAACGCGTGGTGCAAATAGTGGACACGGGTTTGGGCACACTCACGTTAGATGGCCTGGTGATCCGCAATGGCAATTTGGGCAGCGAGTTCAGCCCACCGCCAACAGGCCAGGGCGGCGAGGGTGCAGGAATCTACCTCGTCAATGGCTTGGTTGTTATTCGCAACAGCCAAATCATCAGCAATGTAGCAACATCTGGCGGTGGCATTAAGAGCCAGGGCTTGTTGACTGTGATTGACACGACCTTTCGCGATAACGAAGTGGGCAACATGGGAGCCGGTGCCGCTATTTATGCAGCCAATGGCACGCTGGTTATTTCCAACAGCCAGATCAGCGGCAGCCGTTTTACGACCAGGGGCAGCATTGGGCCGGCCTCGCACGGTGCGGTGGATGGGTTGAACATTCCCCTCGCCGTTCACAACACCCTCATCGAAACCACAATGGGTTCGGGCGTTTATGCCGATGGCGGTTCTGTGACGGTCTCAAACAGCACTATTCGTAACAACGGCAGCAGCGGCATTCGCCTCTTTAATGCCGCCGCTCAAGTGACTAGCAACACGATTGAGTTCAACGGCAACACCAACCACGAGGGCGGCGGCGTTTTGTTTGTCTCCACCTGCGCCAATCCGCTTTATCTAGCCAACAACACCATTCGCAACAACACCAGCTACCAGGGTGGTGGGCTGAGCAGCATGGTTAGCCCGATGACGCTGTTGAATAATGTGTTTCAGGACAACACAGCAGCGCTGAATGGCGGTGGGCTGCTCTTGCGCGGCAGCGATTTGACGATCTGCCAAACACCCTCGCGTGCAACCCTGCAAGGCAACCGCTTGCTGGGCAACCGCGCAGATAAGGGCGGCGCGATGGTCATTGACCTCGGCTACCAGGCGCAATCCACAAACGACATCGTGGCGAACAACGTGACCAGCGGTTTCCAGACAGCGGCAGTGCATGTGGGCGTGGGCCAGTTGGAGGTGCGGCATGGCACGCTGGTGAACAACGGTCGCTATGCCATCAGCACGGGCAGCGGCACAGCGACCCTGACCAACACCATTGTGGCTACGCACAGCGTGGCCGGGTTGGCGGGCAATATCACCTCGCAAACCAGCTTGTTTTTTGGCAATGCCAGCACATGCAGCAACGGCGCTACCTGCGTCAACAATCGCTCCGGCGACCCGCGCTTCTTCTGGCCGTTGGTGAATGACTACCACCTGTGCCAAAACTCGGCGGCCATCGACCAGGGCGTGAGCGCAGGCGTGAACACCGACTTTGAACGCGATGCACGGCCACAAGGCAGCGGCGTAGACATTGGCGCGGACGAATGGAACGAGGTTTCGTGCAAGCGCATTCGCACAGTATTTTTGCCGATTGTGATTCGGTCGGGGTTGGTTTAGACATTAAAATGCGCGCATGAGCAAAGCCGCGCATCTCCCCCTCCCTATTCGTTTTGGCACCGTTGGCACGCCGCTGAGCGCGCCCAAAAGCGGCGGCAGCGCAGGTGGCGTGGGCCGCATCCGCGAGTTGAACCTGAGCGCGTTAGAGTTGGCTTGGGTGCGCGGCACTACAAACATTGGCGACGAAGTATGCGCCAGAATCCGTGCCGCTGCCGAGGCCAACGAAGTCGCGCTGAGCGTGCACGCCACCTACTACTTCAACCTAAACGCCGAGACCGATGAGATGTGGCAGGCCGGGCGCGAGCGCCTGTTGCAAGCGGCACGGCTGGGCTACAAGGCGGGCGCCACCGACATCATTTTTCACCCCGGCAGCTACATGAAGATGGCTGCGCCCGCCGCCTACGCTATCGCCAGAGATCGCTTGGCAGGCATCGTAGACCAGCTTAAAAAAGAAAAAGTGGCCGTGATATTGCGGCCCGAGACGATGGGCAAAAGCGCCATGTTGGGCACATTGGAGGAATGCATTTCGTGGAGCAAAGAGATTGAAAACGTGCTGCCGTGCGTCGATTTTGCGCACTTGCACGCCCGCCCCGGCGATGGCAGCTTTAACAGCTATGCCGAGTTCACCGACGCGCTACGCTTGATTGCCACCGGCCTGGGCGAACGCGGCCTCAAGCGCATGCACATTCACTTCAGTGGCATCGAATATGGCCCCAAAGGCGAGAAGAAGCATTTGAATCTTGACGAGGCCGACATCAAATACAAAGAGTTCTTCAAAGCTCTAGCCGATTTTGGGGTGGCGGGCCGCGTGATGTGCGAGACGCCCAATATGGAAGAGGGCGCGGTGGTCATGCAAGCCACCTATCAACGGGCGTTGGTGCGGGCGGGGAAGAAGTGATTGGTGATTAGTGATTGGTAATTAGCGAGTGCAACCGAGTAAAGCGGCGTTCGTAACAAGGTGTGACGAGATATAAAAGAACGTTTGTGAACACAGCATTAAAGGCTTGGTTATTTGCTCTGCAAGGTAGACAAACTACAATGCCTGCAAACTGAAGATCATTTCGTTCTTCTGCTATCTAGATCAGGAGTCACTCAAAAATGGAAAATAATTCAAACGACAAATTGCTTAGCGCGCTAACCTATCCTATTCCTCTCGTGGGCATCATCATCCTAATCTCGGATTCGATGAAGAATAACCCCGTGCTGCGCACCCATGCCGTGCAAAGTTTGGCGCTGGGCGTGGTGCTGTTCATCGCTTCATTCATCATCGGGCTTATCCCAGTGGTGGGTTGCTTTGTGCCCATTTTGTGGCTGGCCGTCACGCTGTATTACGCTTATGTGGCTTATCAGGGCAAAGATGTCAACATCCCTGTCGTCACCGATTTTTGCAAGAACCAAAAGTGGATTTAACAGCGCGATCACTCAGCGTGGTGTTGACCAGGGCCGATCTTTGATCGGCCCTGCTTCGTTTTCCTGACTACAATCACGTGAAATGAATGCCGATTGGATCGTCGCCCCGCACGCGCCACCCGAATTTTTTACGGCGCTGCCTGGGCTGCATCCGCTCACCGCGCAAACACTATTTGCACGCGGCTTTGCCGACCCAGCCCAAGCATTGGCGTTTCTCAAAGCCGAAGTGCCGCGCGTAGACCCCTTTGGCTTGTAGGACATGGATCGCGCCGTTGAGCGCATCTTGCGAGCAATTGCGGCGAATGAACCCATCG
>JAYTNY010000482.1:0-3255 GCA_043748055.1 Roseobacter sp. | reverse complement strand
ATGACCGGCACCATGCCTGCTACATCCAACACAGTGTGACCGTGGTCGCCGACCCAATCTGTCGCTTTGTGAAACCAGGACTTGCCTTCTTCACCTTCCAGTTTTTCGCCGGTGTGTTCCCATTCTTTGATCTCGCGCTCCAGCCGCTTGCGCGCTTCCTTCAACTCTTTCAGCGTGGGCTTCAACACCTTGACCCAGCCGCGTAACAAATCCTGAAATTGTTTGGACGCAGGCGATTGCCAACCTGCATGCATCAACCCATCACAAGCACGCTCGGCTTCCTTCACCGCGCTTTCAATGCGATCATGCGATTCGGTCATTTGGCGGGCCATGCTGCGACCCTGGTCGGTATCAAAAGAAAGTTCCATAGCGGTTTTTGGGAAAGCCAGATGGGTCAAACACGTGCGCCGTCTGCTCCCAGGCCACAACCTCACGCCGCAACTGCGTGCTCAAGTCCATCCCTTGCTCGGCGCAACGGTTCAGTTGGCGGAGGGTGCGGTCCAACTCACCCAAAAATTCGCGGGCGGCTGGGCTGTGCCAATGCTCGCTGTTGGCTGCGCAAGTGTTAAAGAGCAGTCGCAACGCCTGCGCCATCTCCCAACACCCGCCACCGATCTGCCCGGCAACCTGCCGCGCCCAGTCGGTGTCCATCAGCAGTTCGTTCATGCTTCACGCGCAGGTGCCTAGCACCTCGTTCTTAGCTCGTCAACGTGCCGCCGGTGGTTTCCCACTGCGCAATCTCGCGGTCTAGGCGCACTTTTAGTTCGCGCATCTTGGTCACAATGGGTTTGATCTGGCTCAGCCAGGCATCTACCGCGCGCTTAAAGGCTTGCGCTGCAGGCGCAATCCAGCCCACACCCACCAGCGCATTGGCTGCGGTTTCAACCGCCTTAATCATCCTGTCCACAGTGTCCATCGTCGTCAACATTCTCTTCGCCACGTTTCGGCCTTGCTCGGTATCAAATGAAAGTTCCATTTTGTTTGCTCCTTAAATTAGGTTGGTTTAACTCGCCAGCTTGCTGCCGGTCTGCACCCACTGATCGCGCTCGCGGCCCAAGCGACCCTTCAGCTTGTTCAGCTCCTCAATCTTGGGGGTGGATTGGCTGTGCAATTGCGTCAATAACGTTTGGAACTCGTTGGCCGCCGGACTTTTCCATTGCACGCCCACCAGGGTATTGCAGGCCGTCTTCACCGTGTTCATACACTGCGTAATGTCGGTCACCGTTCTGCCCATCTTCGTAATCATCTCGCCGACCTGGTTGGTCATCATCTTCAGTTTCATCGCTATCCCTCCGTTTTTGTGATTTGTAAATTGCTTGGTTTTGATCTTTTGTCGTTCTGATCTGATTTCAGTGTAAGAAATTCATCCGACGAAGAAAGCACCGAATGCTTGCCGGATAGCTGACGTACGTGCTGATAAGAGCGCTGACAGGCGTGCTGACAACTGGCGGAAAAACAAAAGCGGCACCCGAAGGTGCCACAGCTCCCCTCTCCCAAAGGGAGAGGGGTCGCATCTGATGCGCGGGGTGAGGGCAGCGTAGCGCGTATGAGCTACACCGCCCCACCTTCCCCCGCATTCAACCGATACCCATACTCATGATCGGACTCCACCCAGCGCTTCTCCTCATCCATCTCCTCCAGCTTCTCGCGTAGTCGGCTCACCAGCTTTTCGATACGTTGCTTGTCGCGGTCGGCATCGTATAAAGCCTCGTCATACACCGCCTTCGCAATCGCCTTGCGCGAGACATATTGCCCGGCCTGCTCATACAGTGCATTCAGCAACAGCCGCTCCAGCGTAGAAAGCCGCACTTCGCTTTGGCCTACGCGATAAATCCCCGTCGCGTCCTCGCGTACCAACACCCCGATCCAGGGCTTGGTGATCTTCACCACATCAAACTTAAAGGCGCGGTTCAACTTGCGCAGCCCAATCACATCGCCATGCTTTAGCACGTGCGGCCCGCTTAGTTTTTCGTTGTTCACATACGTGCCGTTGCGGCTGCCCAAATCGCTCAACACAAACTCAGCGCCATCGCACGCCACCACCGCGTGCCGCCGCGAAACCTGATCGTCATCCACCACCAGCGCCGCATCTTCCGGGGATCGGCCAATGATGACCGAAAGATTCGCCTCGCGCGTCAGCGGAAATTCGCGGGGGCTTGCAGGCGCATCGCCCACCGCAATAAGGTGTGCGTAGATCGAACCACGAGATTGAGCTGTCATCGTCGCCAGAGTATACGTACCCTGATCACAATAACCGAAACGTAGCCACAAGAGCGAGTTGGAGGCCGAGGCTTCAGCCAGTTACAAACGTACGTTGCACCGTAACTCTGTGGGCGAGCAACTAACCGCCTAAAGGCTCGACCTCCAGAACCAAACCCCGCTCCCGCACCGGCCAGCACCCGCGCACGCTGCGCACCAGTTGCACCAGCCGCGTGGCTCCCACATCGGGCGTGGCAATTTTGATTGGGGTGAGCCGCGCCTTCGAGATGAAGAACCCCTGACCCGGTGCATACAGTTTCTTCATCGCCGCGTAGGGCACACGCGCGTTAAACACCTGCATGTCTGCGCCGCCCAAAAAGAACCCAGTTTGCTGATCTTTGATCGTGCGCGCCCAGCCATCTGTGCCAAAGAAATCGCCCTCTGTGCCGCACATGATGACGTGAAAGCCCAGCCCACGCGAGGCCTTCACCCAGCCATCCAACGTCATCATCGCGTCGCTGGGGGCCTGATCTCGCACGGCGTCAAAGTCATCCATCACCAGCACGATGCGTGCAAATTGCGCCGCAAACGCCTGCGCATCAAAGTCGCCGCCGCTGCGTTGGCGGGCGGCCTCCAAGCGCCGTCGTCGCTCACTCAACTCGGCATCCAGCTTGCTCACCAACTCCCCAAACGCATCCGGCGTATCGGCCAGCACAGCGTGCGGCAGCGCAGCCAGCGGCCCCAAACTGTCTTGCCGAAAATCGACCAAACACAAGCGCAATTGCTGTGGCGAAAATGCCCCCGCCAGCCCAATCAGCCAAGACCGCAACAAGGTGGTCTTACCGCTCTGCGGCGGGCCAGCCACCATGAAGTGCGGCCCGGCGTTCAAGTCCACGCCAAACACATCCAGGCTGTCTTCGTTCAGGCCAATCGAGGTGATTGATGTTGTACCTGCAATGAGTTGACTGTTCTTCACCATCTCATACAACTCGCACAACGGCTGCGCTTCGGGCAACGTCTGTATGGTGCGCGGGCGAACCCCATCCCCCCACGCCG
>JAYTNY010000481.1:0-7620 GCA_043748055.1 Roseobacter sp. | reverse complement strand
AAACCTGGTTTGTTTGCGCGAGTTGCTGTTGCGTGCCTCGCGGTCTGTGCTGGTCTCATCAGCTTCTACCAAAGCCCCATAGACACCGCCAACGATTTTCGCCCGCTCATCGCCCAACTGCGCCCGCTGGTGCAGGCCAACGATGGCGCGCTGGGCACCTACATTTGGATGCGCGGCATGGTAACCAGTTATGCGCCCGACGCGGCGCAAAAGCTGCGTTGGCATGTGGACTTTGTGAACGAGCAGAACATGAACGAGGCCATGCCGCCGATTGTGGCGGCACATGCGCGGCTGTGGTCGTTTAACTTTGTGCGCAACCCCGATGCGCCCGATGCGACGGCGGTGCAATGGCTGCGCGGCCAGTGGGCCTATGCGGATAGATTGACGGCGAGCAATATGAGCGTGTTGCTGTTTGTGGCTGCACCCGAAACTGGTTCGGCTTATAGCGAATCGATTGCGTTCGAGAATGGCATTCGGCTGCGTTGGCAGGCCTCATGCTCGAATGGCTTGCCCATAAGTTGTGTAGCTCGGCAGGGTGATGCATTGCCCCTGATTGCCGAATGGACTGCGCTGACCCCAATCACCGACGACCTTTCCATCAGTTTGCAACTGGTGCAGCCCGACGACCAACTGGCTGCCCAAAACGACAGCGCCGCCGTGAATGGCCTAGCCCCCAGCTTTACCTGGAAAGAAAATCAACCGGTGCTAGATCGGCGTGCAGCGCTTATCCCCTCAAACTTAGGCGCGGGCAAATACACATTGCGGCTGGGTATTTACCGCCGCAGCGATGGTGCGCGGCTGAAAACCGAGGGCGGCGCGGAGTTTGTTGAGCTAGGGATTATAGAAATTCACTAGAGTAAAATCGCGCCGCGATGCCACAGATTAACGACGTAACTATTGCAGCCAAGCTGCATGTTTCAACTCATCCGCTCGTCAAACACAAGCTCGGCATTCTGCGGGCCAAAGCCACCGAGACCAAAAAGTTCCGCGAGGTGGTGCGCGAGTTGGCGACCATTTTGCTGCTGGAAGCCACCGCTGATTTGTCGGTGACGCCATTGGAAATAGAGACCCCGATGGGCATGGCCCAGGCGCATAAGCTGGCGAACCGGATCGGCCTCATCCCCATTTTGCGGGCGGGGCTGGGCATGGTGGAGGGCGCCATCGAAATGTTGCCGCAAGTAGAAGTGTGGCACATTGGTCTTTACCGCGATGAGAAGACGCTGCGCCCGGTGGAGTATTACAACAAGTTGCCGACGACTGCGACGGTGCAATTGTGCTTGGTGTTAGACCCCATGCTGGCCACCGGCGGCAGCGCCAGCGCCACAATTGATATTCTGAAGCGCTGGGGCGCGGAGAAGATTAAATACGTGGGGCTGATAGGCGCACCCGAAGGCGTGGCCCGCTTGCAGAAAGATCACCCGGATGTGCCCATTTATTTGGCGGCGCTGGACGAGAAGTTAAACGAGATCGGCTACATCGTGCCGGGGCTGGGCGATGCGGGCGATAGACAATTTGGGACTGCTTAGAATCTGTCTCAGTAGGGACGACATCCCTACGAGGGATGTCGTCCCTGAGACTTAATTCAAAGAGGAATAATAACAATGGACATCATCAAAACAATACTGGACTACGTACTACATGTGGACGACAAACTGGCCGATGTGATTGCGCAATATGGCCCGTGGATTTATGCGCTGCTGTTTTTAATTGTGTTTTGCGAGACGGGTTTAGTCGTGACACCGTTCTTGCCCGGCGATTCGCTGCTGTTTGCGGCGGGCGCGCTGGCTGCATCCACCGGGAAGATGAATGTTTTTGTCTTGTGGGTCATTCTGGCTATTGCCGCCATTTTGGGGGATAGCGTGAACTACAGCATTGGCAAGCGGCTGGGTAAAGGCATTTTTACAGACAACGCGCGTATTCTTAAAACATCGCATTTGCGGCGCACCGAGGAGTTTTACGAGAAGCACGGCAGCAAGACGATTATTCTGGCACGCTTTGTGCCCATTGTGCGCACGTTTGCGCCGTTTGTGGCGGGTGTAGGCAACATGAACTACAAGCGCTTTGCCACCTATAACATCGTGGGCGGCTTGTTGTGGGTCACGCTCTTTTTGTTCGCGGGCTATTTGTTTGGCAACATCCCGTTTGTCAAAAATAATTTTGAGATCGTGACGATTGGCATTGTGTTGGTCTCGGTGCTGCCTATGGTGTTTGAGTTTTGGAAAGAGCGCCAGCACAGCAAACGCGAGGCGGCGGCGCGGGCTTCGGGCAAATAACACCCAAAACAGATGATTGCCCAGGCGCAACTGACGCAGCAGCTTTTTGATTTGGGGGTGATGCCCAACGGCGTGTTGCTGGTGCATTGTGCCTTCTCGCGGGTAAAACCTGTGCAGGATGGGCCGCTGGGTTTGATTGCAGCGTTGCAAAACGCGCTTGGCCCCAATGGCACGCTGGTGATGCCAAGCACGGCTGATGATGATGACGTGGTTTTTGACCGTCATATAACGCCCTGCACAGGCATGGGTGTGATGGCCCAAACTTTTTGGCAATTGCCCCAAGTTTTGCGCAGCGATAACCCGCACGCCTTTGCCGCACGAGGTTTACACGCGGCTCACATCACCGCACCGCACGCCATAGAGGTGCCACATGGCCTGGACAGCCCGGTTGGGCGGGTGCATGAACTAAACGGGCAAGTGCTGTTGCTGGGCGTAGATCACGATGACAACACGACCATTCATCTGGCCGAAACGTTGGCCGGTGTGCGGTATCGCCGCAAAGCGCATGTAACCATTCTCAAAGAAGGGCGATCTACTCGGTATGAGTACGGCGAGATAGACCATTGCTGTCAGAACTTCAAACAGGTTGGGAATTGGCTAGATGCGGAGGGTTTGCAACAGCGGGGCCAGGTGGGTTATGCCGAAGCTTGCCTGATGCGCTCGCGCGACATCGTCCGCGTGGTTATGGCGCAGTTGCGGCGTAACGAAACAATCTTTCTGCACCGGGTAGGGGTGGACGAAGAATGTGACGAAGCTTGGGCCAGCCTCGGCATTTGACACATTCTTTTGGTGATGATTACAAACAAAAAGCCCAAAGCACATGGGTCTGTGCTTCGGGCTTACTGCTTCGGATCAGGTTCTTACGCCGCCCCGCGGCAACATCAAGCCTGAATTCAGAAGCATGCGGCTCCGCGGCAGCGATTGTTTGAGCTCATAACTCAGCATCTTGCTGCATCAGTATGCGGGCCCGCAAAGGGCTTGGACTTCGGCTGCGCCCAAGCGTCGTTGTAGTGGTCGGTGTCGGTCTCGCTCACACCCACAACCACTACTTAGATGTGAAACGTATTTAGTTGTTGAAAACCATTGTAAGACCCTCGTCAAGCCCTTTATGCACACGTTATTCACAGGAGTTGCACGGGGTGCCCGCACAGTACAATTTGCACTGCGATAAATTAAATCAACTTGACTCTTTTCGCTACACTTCGTTGATTAATTCGCAGCTTCAACAGTTTATTCACATACTGGCATCAAACTGTTGAGCAAACTCTGCGCACGAATTTCAAAATTGTCAGGTAAGCGATCAGGATATTGAAACAACCTATGGACTACCGAACCGAAAAAGACTCATTGGGCGAAGTGCAAGTGCCTGCAACAGCGTATTACGCGGCCCAAACGCAACGCGCCGTTATCAACTTCCCAATCAGTGGCCAAAAGCCGTACCGCGCCTTTGTGTGGAGCATGATTGCGATTAAGCGCGCCGCCGCGGAGGTGAACCGCGACCTGGGTCTGCTGAAACCCAAACTGGCGAACGCCATTATTCAAGCTGCCGACGAATGCCTGGCTGGCGCGTTGGCCGATCAATGGGTCGTTGATCCGTTTCAGGCGGGCGCGGGCACCAGCCACAACATGAACACTAACGAGGTGTTGGCGAACCGCGCGAACGAAATTCTGGGCTACCCCTTAATCAGCAAAGACAAAAAGCCGGTGGACGCCAACGACCATGTGAACATGGCCCAAAGCACCAACGACACCACGCCAACCGCGATTCGCTTGGGTGTGCTGTGGCGTATGTTTTATCTAGATCACGCGCTAAAGGTGTTGGTTGATGAGTTGAGCGCAAAGGCCGATGAATTCGACTCCGTTGTCAAAAGTGGCCGCACCCATTTGCAGGATGCAGTGCCGGTGCGCCTGGGCCAAGAGTTTGGCGGCTATGCCAAAGCGGTGGAGCGCGACCTCGACCGCATCAACGCTGCTGCCGAGCAATTACGCCGTATGCCTATCGGCGGCACGGCCACTGGCACTGGGTTGAACGCGCACCCGGACTATCACAAAAATATGGTGCGTGTGCTGGGGCGCATTTTGAACCAGCAACTGCATGAGAGCGACAACTTGTTTGAAGGCATGCAGAGCATGGCCGACGCGGCGCACTTCAGCGCGGCCATGCGCACGCTGGCCATTACGCTGACGCGCATTGCCAACGATCTGCGCCTGCTGAGCAGTGGGCCGACCACCGGCCTGGACGAGATTCGCTTGCCCCCGGTGCAACCCGGCAGCTCCATCATGCCCGGCAAAGTGAACCCGGTGATGGCTGAGATGTTGAATATGGCGATGTTCCATGTGCAGGGCAACGACCACACCGTGGCGCTGGCGGCGCAGGCCGGGCAGCTTGAGTTGAACGTGATGATGCCGATCATTGCGCACAACTTGAACGAGATGGTGCATGTGACGATTGGCGCGGTGAACGCGTTTGTGAAGTTTTGTTTGGTGGGGATTAAAGCGCAGCCGGAGAAGGCGACGGGTTGGCTGGCCAAGAACGCGATTGTGGTGACGGCGTTGAACCCGGTGATTGGTTATGCGGCGGGCGCGGATTTGGTGAAAGAGGCGATGAAACGCAACGCCACGATTCGTGAGGTGGCTGCGGAGAAGATCGGCGCGGGCCAGCTCAAGAAAGTGGACGGCAGTGAGTTGACGATTGATGAAGTAGACGCGGCGCTGGATTTGTATAAGCTGACCGAAGGCGGGCTGGGCGGGCCGGCAGGTGGGGGGTAGGCTTCTTGCGCTGCAAAGCATTCTGAGCGAAGTCGAAGAATGCGATCCATGACGAAGAGGAGTATCTAAACTCAATCTATGCCCTACGTCTACATGCTGAGATGCAACCCTTCGTCATAGTCCGCATCCTTCGACTGCGCTCAGGATGCTTCGACGCGGCGCTGCGCCGAGCGCTCAGGATGCTTTCGTGTTGAGTTTGTTTTCTGCTGCGCAAAGCATTCTGAGCGCAGTCGAAGAATGCGGATTTGATGAAACTTCGTTAGCCAAGCTCAACATCGTGCCGTGCGCGGATGCGATGGGCGATGGCATCGGACAGGGCCTTGAGCAAATTAAGAATTACTATTGACACGAAAAGATGAATTCCCCTGCTCCAGCCTTTTGTTAGCTCAACAACTTTGAAAGGTTGACCCAGAAGATATTCGACGAGCATATGTCCTAACAACAAACTGGTGGTTAGTCCGATCAAGATCAAACCTAATATCCGCATCGCCAGCTTGTCTTTTGAGGGTTCGGTTTTTGCTTCTGCTTGCGCTTTAGACGGGAATAGCCACGACCTTACTCTGCCGGTGGGCCACAAACTCAAAATCATGGCGATCACGCCAATGGTCCACAATACGGCAAGGTCTAAAGCGCTATCGGGCAATGAGAATCTTGCTCGTAAATTTTGGACCACTTCCAGCACTGAAATCGCTATTGCAAAGCAAGCCAAACTAAATAGTGTGAGAAGCACCAGAATGATGAGCGATTTCGTCACTCTACTGGCTTGTGGGCTTGATAGATATTGCGGCAGCGTTTGGTGATTTTTGCTTGCGATCTTGAGAGCATATAGCACCGGAATAACGGGCGAGATGAAGACAGCCAAAAGAGGTGCTAAATAATATGAAACACCTGCTTCAACCAGCAATATCCCAACCATAAATGCGCTGAGCACGCCCAGCCCATTCGCCACTAAATTCCGATCCCCTTGCGTTTTGATCATGATGAAGCGTCCGATGAAATGCAATGTTTGAAATGTTTAAGTTGAGCGCGAATTTTAACGATAGATATTGTTACCGCTACGCCCCCACGCCATCTCGCACACTCTTATCCAAGTAAACAAGTTTGCCATAAAGGCCAGGTTGCCATCGCGGTAGCCCATCCAAAAAAACACGCCACCGATGAAGCACGCGGTGAACCCAACCCGCCAACGCCCCGGCCCAGTGCGGGCCTGCCACACCACCCCCAATGGCAGAATAAGCAACAAGCTGTAGTGATTGAGCGTGGCCGGGTAAATGAGCATGCCTAGCGAGAGCGCGACCGCAATGGCCCACCCACTTTGCCCGCGCCCCAAACGCCAAATAAGCCACGCCGAGAACGCCAGCATGAGCGCCGTCAGCCCCACAAAAATGGGATTGGTGACGGGCGAGCCTGTAAGCGGGCCTGACTGCGTTAAGCGCAAAATGTAGGACAGCAACGATTGATTGACTGGCTCGGTATACACCCACAGCGGCTGGCGGGCGGTGGGGCCAGCGGTGATGAAGCTGCGGAAGACATCGGTGCCAAACACCAGCCATGCCGCTAGCGTGATGAGCGCCAACACGATGGCAGTGATGCCGAGAATGCGCCACTGCCGATGCAGCACCAGCACCAGGCCCAGCACCAGAGCGATGGGTTTGACGAGGATGGCGAGGGCGAGCCAGACTCCGGCGCGTGGGCGACCGCGCTCTTTGTAAAACAGCAGCACGAACAGCAGCAGCAGCGCGTTGGTTTGGGCGTAGCTGAAGGTGAGTTGGGTGCCAGTCATCATCACCATCAGCACGAGGGCTAGCATAGCCCCCACGTATTTTTGCTGGTGCAAGAAGAGCTGCCACACCAGCCCCACATCGGCTAGAAGCACCAGCACATGAAAAGCAAACCACAGGCTGGCGGCGGTTTGCAAGCTGAACCAGCCCAGTGGCAAAAACAAAAACATGCTGGGCGGCGGATACCAGAAGCCGACATCTAGCACGGCTTGTTGAAATTCAATTGTTGGGGGGTGGGGCAGGAATTGGCGGGCGAGTTGTTGGTATTGAACGGGGTCGTAAAAGTTGAGGCCGCGCGCGGCGACTTGGCCGTTGAGCCAGAAGAAGGAAAAATCCCATTCGGGGAGCTGGGTGATGTTGGTGCGGATAGCTTGCGCGAGTTGTAGGCCGTAGAACGTGATGAGGGCGGCCACGAGCGCCATCAACCCAACCCGCATGATGCGATTGAGACGAGGCCAAGCGTGCGCGCCGAGTAGCAAGGTGGGTATGGTTATTAGTGGTAATAACCAGAATGTGACGGTGAGGTTCATGGGTTAACCCCCGACCCCTGAAGGGGAGTCCTGGATTTTCTGCGTGAGCTTCTCATTTTTTAATTAGGCGATGAGAGGTTGGGATGAGAGGCGATGAGCTTATTGAGCCACTCAGCGACTCCCCTTTAGGGGTCGGGGGTTTGTGTCCCACAACTGCGCTGCCACAACTGCTGCCACGCCATACAGCAATGCACCCACCGCCATCGCCACCGTAAAGCTGGAGAGCTGGCTGACCAGCACGACCAGCGTGGAGCCGATGACCGAGAA